>JANMTJ010000046.1:0-4110 GCA_031390295.1 Oleiharenicola sp. | reverse complement strand
TACGAGCTGTCGCCCTACCTGCGCAACCTCGCGGCGCATCGCGACGATTTCACCGTGTTCAGCGGTGTGTCACATCCGGACGTTGACGGCGGCCATCCGGCGGACATCTGTTTTCTCACCGCCGCGCCGCATCCGGGTGGCGGCGGGTTCCGCAATACCATTTCGCTGGACCAGTATATTGCCGAGCGCATCGGGAACCAGACCCGGCTGCCCTCGCTGACACTCGGCGTCAACGTGGAGCAGGGTGTGCGCAGCCTCTCGTGGACCGGCTCGGGCGTGCTCATTCCCTGCGAGGAAAAGGCGGCTGATGTCTACCAGCGGTTGTTTGTGCAGGGCACGCCCGCCCAGGTTGCCGCCCAGATGCGCCAGCTGGACCGGGGCAAGAGCATCCTCGACGCGGTGGGCGGTCAGGCCCGGGACCTGCAGCGCATGTCCGGCAGCCGCGATCGCGCCCGGCTCGACCAGTATTTCACCAGTGTGCGCGACCTGGAGCAGCGGATGCAGCAGTCGCGCGAGTGGGAGCAAAGGCCGAAGCCCGTCGTGTCCATGCCCGTGCCGCTGGACCCCGCCAGTCCGCGGGAATACATGGACAAGGTTAAGCTGATGTACGACATGGCGCGGCTGGCCTTTGAGACGGATTCCACCCGCTCAATCTCCCTGCTGCTCGACAGCGTCAACTCACCGGCGATCGAGTTTGGCGACCACAAGTCCTCCGACGGCTACCACAACCTGTCGCACCACGCGAAGTCCGAGGCCAAGATCGCGCAGCTGAAGGCCATCGACGAATGGCACATGCGGCTCCTCGCGAACCTGATGACCGACCTGAAAAATGTGCGCGAGGACGGGGAGACCCTGCTCGACCGCACGATGATCCTCTACGGCTCGAACCTGGGCAACGCGGACACCCATGTGACCACCAACCTGCCCACGATCTTCGCCGGCGGCGGCTTCCGCCACGGCCAGCACCTCGCCTTCGACACGGCGAGGAATTACCCGCTGCCCAACCTGTTCGTCTCGATGCTGCGGCGCATGGGCATCGACGAGGGCAACTTCGCCTCCGCCACGGGGCCGATGCGCGGGCTGGACCTGGTTTGACCGCGGCCGGACCGGAACCGGTTATGCACCACGGCCATCGCCCGAAGACATGGTTGATCTGTCTGCTCGCCTGGCTGGCTTCGACGGAACTCCACGCCAAGGTCGACACGCTTGCCGGTTTGGCATGGGGCGGACTGGTCCCGCGAGAGGTCCGGGTCTACCTGCCGCCGGGGGAAATTACCGCGACCACTCCCGTGTTGATCGCCCTGGATGGCCAGAACATGGCAGCGTGGCGGCTCGAGGCGACACTGGCCGGCCTCGCGGCGCAGGACCGGCGTGTGCCGCCGCTCGTCGTGGCCATCGCCGCGGGCGGCGACCGCATCGAGGAATACGGGATGGCGGGCACGCTCGACCATGCCGGCCGCGGAAAGCGGGCGATGGAGTTTCAGCGCTTCGTGATCGGAACCGTGCTGCCGGCAGTGCGCTCCCGTTACCCGGTCGGGGCGGACCCGGCGCACACGGGAATCATGGGCGCGTCGCTGGGTGGGCTCGCCGCGTTTGACCTCGCCTGGCGTCACCCGGAGACCTTCGGCTTCGCCGGCATCTTTTCCGGTTCGTTCTGGTGGCGGGGAGCCGACGGCCCGGTGGCGGTGCGGCAGGCCTCGCGGTTGGCGCACCGGCTGGTGCGCGAAAGTGCCGCGCGGCCGGCAACCCAACGCTTCTGGTTCGAGGCGGGCGCCCGGGACGAGACGGACGACCGCGATGGGAACGGGGTGATCGACGCCATCCAAGACACGACCGAGTTGATCGACGAGCTGGAGAGGCAGGGCTATAGTCGGGGGCGGGATATGGAGTACGTGCAGTTGCCGGACGGTGAGCACAACGAGGCCACCTGGGCGGGGGCTCTGCCGGGATTTTTGGAGTGGGCGCTGCCGGCGCGTTGAACCCCCGACCGGAGACCGCCCCGACCACTTGGCAGGGCTTGATTAGATCAGGCAAAGGCAAGGGATGCGGAGCGCGATGGGAATAGGGTGATATCATTAGGGCATGATTCATAACTTCCATATGGATGAGACCCGGCATCCGGTGCGGATGCGCTGGTTTCTCGGGGTAGTGTGGATGCTGGTCCTCGCCAAGTGTGTGCTCGTCTGGTGGGCCATGGTCCACTGGCAGGTGCCGTTTCACCCGGCTTGGATCGTCATGCCCACGCTGCTCTTCGCGGTGCTCGCGACCGGACTCTGGTTCGGCGCAACCGACGAATAGCATCAGCCGACCAGGCATCTTGTCCGATCCCGGGCTCCGGGGCCGGAAGGTGCAGAATGCTTGCTTCAGGCTGGAGCGCGCCTGGGTTCAGGGCAGCGGGGCGAGGAAGCGGACGAGGTTGGCGATGTGGTCGTCGAGGGCGACGCCAAGGTGCTGGCACCCGAGTTCTATCGTGGAGCGATCAATTTTGGCCGCGAACGCAAGGTCCTTGAACTTCTTCTTGATGGAACTGGCCTTCATCTCGCCGTAGCGCACGGGATTCATCTTCCGGTACGCGTAGAAGATGCCGGTGAGCTCGTCGCAGGCGACAAGGGCGGCGGCGAGCCTGGTCTGCGGGAGAGTGGCGAAACCGTGGTAGCCGTAGGCGTGCGCCTCGACGGCGTGGATCAAGGTGTCGGGATAACCCCAGTCCTTGAACCACTGGAGGGACGGGGCGGGATGGGTGTCGGGATGTTCCTGGAAGTCGAGGTCATGCAGCAGGCCGGTGAGATACCACAGCAGAGGATCCTCGTTCACGGAGCGCGGCAACGCGGAGATGGCCACACCGCCTGGTGTGGCCGGGAGCGAAGCGGAAGGTGACTGCGGCGGGTGCCCTGCGGGTGTCCGAGGGAACAAGTGAGTCGCATACCCCTCCATCGCGGTGGCGACCATCAGGGCGTGGTGGAGCTGGTAGTCATCCTGCACATGCTCGCGGAGCACGGCGGCGGCGGCCTCTTTGGTGGGTAGTGGCATCGCGGTGGGGAACGGAGGTTCCGCCTACGCTCCAAAAGGGGCCACGGCGAGGCAAGCCCTGATCGGAGTGAAGCGGGCGGGTCGAGCCAGGCTCAACCGGACGGTTTCAGTCCGGTCCCGGATTGTTGCCGGCGCACTTCCTTGCGTTTCATCGCTAGGTATTCGCCTTCGTCGAGCTCATGCAGCTGCAGGGAGAAACGCTCGGTCGCGGCAAACCAGTCGCGCAACCGCTTCTCGAGCTGGTCCGCGGGTGGGACCGCGAGCGAGCCGAGGTAGGCCTCGATGGCCAGGTAATAGCGCATGGTATTGCGCTCCACGACCCCGCGGACCCCGTCGATCAGCACCGCGGCACCATCCGGCTTCCGGTCAATGACGCTGAACCCCACCTTGCCGCTGCCCACGGTGGCCAGATAACCGTTCATCGCGAGCCGTACGGCGAGACCGTAGCTGTAGGAATAGGAAAGGTGGATGAACGTTTGTCCGGCCTTCAGCGGCACGGCCTCCAGGGCGATTTGATAGTTCCGGCTCCCCAGCGGCCCGGTGTCCGCATAGAGCAGGATCTGCAGGTAGTTGTCGTCCGCTGCCGCCACCCCGTAGTCGAAATTGACGGGGTAGGCCTGGTCCAGCGGCTCATCATTTTTTCTCCCGATGCTCACCAGCAGGGTGCGGCCGGCCGGGCCGTTCACGGCGCGGCAGTCCTTCACATTGAGGTGCAGGATCAGGATGTCGGACCAATGATCCATCTCCTGCAGGGCCGAGCTGACGGTGGCATAGGGGTGGTCGATCACCGCATAGACGTCGCCCCGCAGGCCTTTCGCCGTCTCGTTGGAATCAAGGTGCAGGGGGCGCTGAAACGCATTGTGGTTGAGCTGGTCCTGCAGGGCGAGATAGCGGGCTTGCAAGTCGGCCGCCGGCTGCCCGGCCCGGGCAGGAGGGCAGGTCGTGAAGGCCAGCAACAGTCCGGGAACCAGGACCCGGCACATTCGGGCCAATGCGGTGGAGGTCATCGGTGAGGTGGAATTAATCGCGAACCCGCGCCGATCAGCTGTCCTCGAACTGGATCTTTTGGGCGTGGAGGAA
>JANMTJ010000024.1:0-1593 GCA_031390295.1 Oleiharenicola sp. | reverse complement strand
CAGCGCCACCAGCCCCATGAACAGCGCGGTAATCGCACCGATCACCAGGACCACGGATCTCGCAGTTTCACTCAGTTCAAAAAGAGGCACTCGCTTCAACGTCATCATCGCCGTCACCTCCCGTGAATGGTTAGTCCTGCTTGCCCAGCAGCTTGGAGCCGAAGAATAGCGAGGACAGGCCACGCACCAGGGCCTGGGATTCCTCGGCCGCAAAGTCCGCCAGCCGCAACTCGGGGTTGAAGGGGCGGATGCGCTCGAAGTTGGCGCGCGCGGCCACGTCGGCCGGCGGCGGTGCGGTGGCGTCGATCAGCATCTTGGACCCGAAGCGTTGCCACAGTCCGGTGCCGGGCGCGCCCAGTTCGGTCAGCGCGGCGTCCATGGCGTGGTTGTGGGTGCCCGGGATGATGACCACGTCCTTGTCCGGATCGACACGCGTTGCCAGCGCCCACAGGATTTCATTGGGGTTGAAGATGTCGACGTCGGCGTCAACCGCGATCGCCACCTTGGGGTGTTGGTACTCCGAGGACAGCGCCGCCATCAGCAGGTTCTTGCCCTCGCCGTAGGCGCGCGGGGTCATCTGCACCACGAGCGCGAAGATGCCGGGCAGGACCATCACGTTGTGCAGGATCGGGCCACCGCCGACGTCCTTGAGGCGGCGGAAAATGGTGGCGCTCATCGGCAGCTTGTGGAAGACGCAGCCCTCCATCTCGGAGCCGTTTTGCAAGTTCTTGAAGATGGCATCGCGGCGCCGCGTCATGCAGGTGTACTCGACGACCGGGTTCTTGCCGGTGCCGGTGGCGTAGTAGTCCTGGAACTCGGAGAAGGGGCCTTCATCCTCGCGGATATGGGGTGGGATAAAACCCTCGAGCACCAGTTCGGCATTGGCCGGCACTTCCAGATCGACCGTCTCGCACTTGACCAATGGCACCGCCTGGCCGAGATAGCCACCGGCGATCTCGAACTCGTCCAGCCCGTAGGCGGCGGTGGTGGCCGCGGCCATGTAGTACAGCGGGTGGTGGCCGATGAAGATGGCCACCGGCATCGGCTCGTTGCGGGCCTGGTACTTCTGGTAGTTCTTCCAGGTGTGGCGCGGCACCAGCAGGATGCCCGACTGGTTGGGCCCCTTGATCTGCAAGCGATGGAAGCTGACGT
Source organism: Oleiharenicola sp. (assembly GCA_031390295.1). Classification (GTDB taxonomy): domain Bacteria; phylum Verrucomicrobiota; class Verrucomicrobiia; order Opitutales; family Opitutaceae; genus Lacunisphaera. Next base: position 441 of record JANMTJ010000024.1, on the reverse strand, counting down.
TGCGCTGGCCGGTGTCGGGGTCTTTGGTCACCACCAGCCCCGAGCCGATGACCGGCCCGCCGTCGAGCTTGCCCGCGACATGCACCGGCAGTTGCGTGAGGTCGAATTCGCCGCGCTTGAACTTGAGTTCCTTGACCGGGCCGTCATCGACCATGCGCGGCGCGATCAGCTTGCCCATGCGTTCGGCCAGCAGCGGCACCACGGTTTCGGGGGTGGTGCCGAAAGCCAGCGCAGCATGCTGGATATTGGCCGGGGCCTGTCCCAGCGAGCGCCAGCCATGCGGCAGGTTTTCGAACAGGAGCGCCTTTTCGCGCGACTGGTACAGCAGCGAACCCATCTGGGTCAGCGGATCGACCCGCTTGTCGATGCGGATGAGTTCGCCGGCCGCATCGAGGTCGGCGATCCAGCTGCGCATGTCCTTGTCAGGGGTCTGTGAGCGCG
>JANMTJ010000010.1:0-1996 GCA_031390295.1 Oleiharenicola sp. | reverse complement strand
ACTCCCTCCTCCCATGAACTGCACCCGTGTCCAGGAATGTTTCATCGATTACCAGGACGGTACTTTGCCCGCCGGTGACGCCACGACCCTGCGCGCCCATCTCGCCAGCTGCCCCACCTGCCAGCGCGAATGGTCCGCCCTGCAGGAATTGACCCGCAAGCTCGACGCCCTGCCCGCCACCGAAGAGCCCAGCCCGCGCCTGCGCGAGCAGTTCTACGCCATGCTCGAAACGCACCAGCGCGACGCCGACAGCGTCAGTCCCTTTGCCCTCGCCCGCGGCACGCTCGACCGGTTTTTCGCCGCGCTCGTGCCGGCGCAACCCGCCCTGCAGTTCGCCTTCTCACTCGCGCTGCTCGTCGGCGGACTCTTCGCCGGGGCCCGCTATTTCCAGCCGCCGGCCCCGGTCCCGGCCGTGGACAACTCCGCCAAGCAGGAAATCGCCGCTCTCAAGTCCCAGATGCAGGACATGGGCAGCCTCGTCGCCGCCTCCTTGCTGCAGCAAAAATCCACCAGCGAGCGCCTCCAAACCGTGCTCGCCACCATGGACCTCAAGAGCCCCGACCGCCGGGTGCTCACGGATCTTGTCGGCGCGCTCGCCCTCGACCCGTCGGTCAACGTCCGCCTTTCCGCCATCGAGGCGCTCACCCCGCACGCCAACGAGGAGGTCGTCCGCAACGGCCTGCTCGCGGCGCTGGCGCGCGAATCCGCGCCGCTCGTGCAGGTGGCCATGATCGAGTTGCTCACCTCCGTCCACGAGGCCGGCGCCGCCCCGCTCTTTGACCGCCTCAGCCGCGACGAGACCGCCGACAAGGACGTCCGCGAGTCCGCCCGGCGCGGCCTGGCCCTGCTCCGCACCCCTTCACCCACTGACACTCTCAAAAACAACCAACCGTCCAATCCCGTCCTCTCATGAATACCCTGTTCCGTCCTCCTACGCGTTATTTCACGCTGCTCGCTTCGCTCCTCCTGCTGATTCCGGCCGCCCGGGCCGCCGATGCAGACGACGATGCCCATGGCTCCACCGCCCGCGTGCAGTTCTCCGATCCCGCCAAGCCCGGCACCCTCAAGCTCTCCCTGCCCTGGGCCGAGGCCCGCATCACCGCCACCGATGGTCGCGAGGTCGTCGTCGTCTCCACGCTCGACCAGAAGGGCAAGAGCGAAGTCGACCGTGAGGGTTTCCGCCGCCTCGACGAGGATGTGACCTTCGAGGTCACGGAAAAGGACAACATCGCAACCATCACCATTGCCGGCGACAACATGTGGGCCGCGCACGGCGCCGAGTTTGACATCCAGGTCCCGCGCAACACCAACCTCATCCTCCGCACCGAGGCGGGCGGCGATATCGAGGTCAACGGCGTCCAGGGCGACCTCGACATCAACAGCATGAACGGCGACGTCGTGCTCCGCGATGTCGGCAGCTCCGCCGTGGTCAACACGATGAACGGCGAGATCAGCGCCACCTTCAAGCGCGCCCCGACCAAGGCCGTGTCGCTTTCCTCCATGAACGGCGAGATCGACCTGCGCCTCCCCTCCGACACCAAGGCCAACCTGCGCATGCGCACGCACAACGGTTCCATCCGCACCAACTTCCCCGACGGCGTGCTCACCGCCAAGACCGAGAAGACCTCCCGCACACCGAACCCGTCGCATTCCGCCGACAGCCGCGAGGCCGCCCGCGAAATGGCCCGGGAAACCGCCAGGCTCGATCGCGAGCAGGCCAAAATCGCCAAAGACGTGGCCAAGGAGGTGGCCGATGCCACCCGGGTCGGGATGGAAATCGCTCGGGAAGTGTCACGCGAGATCGCCCGGGCCGTCGCCGAGGGCGACGGGCACATCGTCCCTCATGTTCCCGCGATCGCCCCGGTGCCCCCGATTCCTCCCATGCCCAACTTTGGCGGCAAGTCCATCGTGGGCACACTCAATGGCGGCGGCATCGACATCAAGCTGACCTCAATGAACGGTACCATCACCCTCCGGGAAACGAAGTAAGTATTCG
>JANMTJ010000008.1:0-6822 GCA_031390295.1 Oleiharenicola sp. | reverse complement strand
GAAAACCTGGGTTCTCATGTTCTAGGGGGACAGGGGTGTTTGGTGTTGAACGCCTGGAAGGAGCCAAGCGTTGCGGGGATGACCTGTAACTGAAATTTTCCGCTCGCGGATGCGACTGATTCCTTTTCTAACCGTTAGCCCGGCATGCCCAAACCCCCGACCATCCGCAGCCTCGCCCTCAGCCTCGGCCTGTCCGTTGCGACCGTGTCCGAGGCCTTGCGCGACAGTCCCAAGGTGCAGGAGCGCACGCGGCTGCGTGTGAAGCGCGCGGCCGAGCGCGCGGGCTACCGGTCGAATCCCCTGCTCGGCGCCACGCTCTCCGCGCTGCGCCGCTCGCGCCACCAGGGCTTCAGCGGCGTGCTCGCCCTGGTGGATGTCACGCCAGACGCGCGGACCGAGCTGATGCTGTTCCACCGCGAGGTGCAGCTCGGGGCGGAGGCGCGCGCGCAGGAACTGGGCTTCCGCACGGAGCTGTTCTGGGTCGGGCCCCGCCCCCCCGCCCTGTCGGTGGCCCGGCTGCACGGCGTGCTGCGGGCCCGCGGCATCCACGGGGTGATCTTCCTGCCCTTTGACCGGCCACAGGATTTCTCAGGCTTCAATCTCGACCAGCTCGCGGCGGTCGGCATGGACCACCTGCTGCTCAACCCCAGCCTGCACACGATCCAGGCCGATCATTATCTCTCGATGCGGCGCGCCCTGCAGCAGCTCACCGACCGGGGTTACCGGCGCATCGGCCTGTGCCTGGAATCCCGCAAGGATGAGCGCGTGGACTACAAGTGGAGCTCGGGCTTCCTGTCCTTTTTCCGCCTGACCGGGCGGGAGCTCGTGGTGCCGCCGCTCATCGTGCCGCGGCTGGATCCGAAGCTGTTCTGGGCTTGGTTCAAGAAACACAGTCCCGACCTGGTTGTCGGACACGAGCAAGCGGTGACCGACTGGCTGGGGGTGCAGGGGGTGCGGGTGCCGGAGGACACCGGCTTCTTCCGCATCAATGTCACCGAACGCTCCAAACCCTGCGCCGGGCTCGATCTGCAACCCCGCCGTCTGGGGGCCACGGCCGTGGAGACGGTGGTCGGCATGCTCCACCGGCGCGAATCCGGGGCTGCCCGTTTCCCCAACAGCATCTCGATCGACGCCATGTTCACGGACGGCCCCACCCTGCGCCGGCTCTGAGCGGTGCCGCCGGCCGGCACGTGGGCCATGCGCGTTTTGTGCAATTTTCGGAGCGCGGAGCACCCTTTACGCAATCCGGCCCATGCCAATTAGCTTGGCGGCACCTTAGTGCTGCCTGCCCCTACCCCACCGGCACCCGCTGCTTCGCCCCTGACTGCTTGGTCATGGCGTGTGCAGCTGATTGCTGCGAAACGGACGCAGCCGGCACTTCCCAAACCATAAAAACATGAATCCTACCCAACCACGCTCGTTGTTTCACGCCACTGCGACCGCTCTCCTGCTGGGCGCCGCGGCCCTGGCTTCGGCTCAGACTACACCGGCCCCGAAAACCGAAGATGTCGTCACCCTGCCGACCTTCACCATCACGGAAACCCCGGTCAACCCCTATGTGTCCAAGCAGGCGCTCTCCGGTACGCGCGTCGCGATGAACATCGCCGACATTCCCCAGACGGTTTCCATCGTCACCAGCGATTTCATCAAGGACACGATGAGCCAGCGCATGCTCGACGCGGCCAAGTACATCACGCCCGTGGTGGAGTCCACTCTCCCGGTCGGCGGTGACCGCTATACCATCCGTGGCTTCCAGGTCTCGCACGAGTTTGTCGACGGCATGGTGATCTCCGGGGAGGACGGTTACAGCATGTCCCTCGCGCCGTATAACATCGACCGCATCGAGGTCATCAAGGGCCCGAATGCCATCCTCGTCCCCGGTGGCGCCCCCGGCGGCCAGTTCAACCCGATCACCAAGTCGCCCCTCATGAAGGACCAGTCCTCGGTCACCCTGGAACTGGCGCAATACATCGGCAACGCCGTCAGCACCGACACCAACCGCGTCATCTCGGCGGAAAAGGGCATCGCCGCCCGCATGGTCGCGGCCTACTGGAACTCCGACGGCTACACGAAGAACTTCTTCCGCAAGGGCTGGCAGCTCGCCCCCTCCGTCAGCTGGCAGCTTTCCCCCGACCACAAACTGATCGTCAAGGGTGAGTTCGTCTACAACAAGGAGTCCACCGGCCTGTCCATCCCCATGGACCCCAGCATCGGCAGCGACGGCTACGCCATCCTCGCCCGGGGCCTCCCGCGCGACTTCTCCTTCGGCAGCGACAAGGACTACCGGGTGCGCAAGACCCGCCGGGTGAATTTCGAGCTGCTCTCGACCCTCAGCGACCACATCACCTCCCGCCTCATGGTGTCGGGCAACCATATCGTCCGTGAGGAGCAGGGCGGCACCAGCGCCGCCATCTTCTGGCCGGTCAATGGCGTGCTGACCGCCTTCAATCCCACGCGTAATCCCTACACGGGCAAGTACGAGCCCGGCATCACTTGGTCAGTGAACAATTCCGGCCCCTTCGCCCTCGCGACCTCGACCCCCACACCGATCCCCGATCCCAGCACCTGGGTCTACCGGCGCAACAACGGCTCCAACCGGCTCTATTACAACGAGGCGCACCTGCGCAATGACTACGCGGCCAAGTTCGAGGGCGAGAGATGGAAGTCCACCACCATCGGCGGCCTGGCGGCCAACTACTCGAAGACCAAGTGGAAGAGCTTCCCCGCGGTCTCCCAGGGACCGGATGTGCCGAACACCCCTGCCGGGATCGCGGCCATTTCCTATGCGGTCCAAAACTACCCGGAGCCGACGGCCCCCAACAACGGCCAGAACAAAACCGCCAAGCTGAGCGAAATGCAGGTCTATGTCTATGAGACCGCCAGCTTTTTCAAGGACCGCCTGCTGCTGTCGGGCGGTGTCTCGCGCTACTTCGGAACGCTGAGCCGGACCGACACCACCGGTGTCCAGCCCATCGGCCAACCCACCCTCAACATCTCCAGCACGGCCAAGAGCTATGGTCTCATCGTGAAACCCCTCCCGGGCCTCGGGCTCTTCTACAGTCACAACGATTCCGGCGCCTCCATGCCGGGCTCTTTGTCGGCGGGCAACCCGAACCTCTCATCTACGGCCCTACCGCCTTTCAAGCCGTCCGAGGGCGAACAAAAGGAATTAGGAGTGAAGGGCTCTTTCTTCAAGGATACCCTCACGTTCTCGTTCGCCCACTTCGACATCACCCAGACGAATTACGCCGTGCCGAACAGCGAATATTACACGCTGGTGGCCCAGGGCAACCAGGCGGCAGCCAATCTGCTGGCGACCAGTGTGTTTCTCGATGTGAATTCGAAGGGCTGGGAACTCGAGGGCAGCTATGCGGTGAATAAGAACCTCACGCTGATCGGCAATTATACGGACTTCAAATACCGCCAGCCCAACGGGGTCCGCATCCGGGCCGTGCCCGACCAGCATTGGGCGGCCTACGCCAACTACGTCTTCACCGACGGACCGCTGGCCAACTTCGGTTTCAGCGTAAGCGTGGATGGCAAGTCAGACATGGTTGGCGAGAGCGTCACGGCCCTCACCACCACCAAGCCGCTGCAGGTTGTCACCGAGACATTCCCCAATACCCCCGCCGGCTTCGTGCCCTCCCAGGCTACCTACAAGTACGACGGGCGCACCCTGTTCAACTTGGGCTTCTCCTACAAGGCCAAGGACTGGACGGCCCGCGTCCAGGTCGACAACCTGTTTGACAAGGACTTTGTCATGGTCGGCGGCAGCCGTACGGCGATTGCCATGGGCAATCCCCGTGAATGGCGTGCGACATTCACCTACAATTACTGAGCACTGACCGCTCCCGAGGCCGGCACCTGCGGTGCCGGCCTTTTTTGGCTCATCTGCCTAGGTTTCGGACCGGGATTTTACAGTCAGGCGGGAGGTAGTGCCGCTAATAACCTCCTCTTGGCGCGACACTCGGACTGGCCGAATGGACCGGGCTCGTTCCGGCACCGGACGCACCCAACATGCGTCCACCCCACCCCTTTGCTGCATGCTTCGCTATTTCGCCAATGGCCGCATTCGCTGGAAAAATGGCATGCGCTGCAACACACGCACCAACTGGGAAATCTATGCCGTGATTGATGGCCGTTGCGGGGTGCTCTTCCGCGATGGCACCCGCCCGTTCCTGCAGGAGCACACGCTGTGGATCTTCGCCCCGGAATGCCCCCACGCGTGGATCGACGACGGCCATCACACTTATCACCGCATTTCGCTGCACTTCAGCAGCGTGCCCTACCCGCTGGATGAGATTGTGCGCCAGCACGGCGGCTGGCTCTCCCGGCCGCTGGCGGCCACCGACATCGCCCGCCTGGAGGAAATCTCGGGCGACTTGGAGCAGCACTTTTGCCATCCGATTGTCGCCAGCCCGCTGCACTTCCAGCGGGGTTTGATGGATCTTTCCCTGCTGCTGCTGGAAGGCCAGCGTCGCGCCACCGAGCCGATGGCCCTCACCGATGTCGCCTGTTTCCGGGTCGAACGCGCGCTCTCGTGGTACACCGAGCACCTCGCGCGCAACCCGTCCGTCAAAGAGGTGGCCGAGGTCATCCACGTTTCACCCAGCCACCTGCGCCGGCTGTTCGCCGAGGTCCGCCAGGCCAGCCCGAAGGAGCTGTTCCGGCGCGTCCGGCTCGAAAAAGCCCAGGACCTGATGGGCCGGACCAACCTGACCCTCGACGAGATCGCCGGCCACTGCGGCTATGCCAGCGCCAGTCATTTTTGCCGGGACTACAAGGCCACGCACCATTTCACACCCTCGACCTGGCGCCGACGGCTGATCGACCGCTTCACCCGGCCGCTGCCGGCCGGGATCGTCCCCGTGCGGCAATTCAGCGCCCGGCCCGGGGAGCGTTCGCTCCGCGCCTGAGCCACGCTAGCTGCGCAGCGGCGGGGGCACGCGGTCCTCGCTCTGCTCGATGATGTCAAAGGAGGTCACCGCGGTGATGTGCTCCCAGCCGGGCTCCGACCGGACGCCCGCCAGATAGGCGGACACCCGGTCGTTCCAGCCCATCTTGCGCGAGTGCTCGTTCCAGATGAAGGCCTGACTGCGGTTGGGCCGGAGTCCGGTGGAGAAAATCCACTCGGCCATCTCCGCATCGGTGCCACCAGCCTTCACCTTCGCCTCCACGTCGGCGAACTTCACGTTCAGGAAGCCGCAGAGCTGGCCGTCGAGCCCGATGGAGAGCCCGTAATTGCGCTGGAAATCCTCCGGCAGCCTCCCCGCCTGTTGCAGGCGGATCTTGTCGAGCATGCGGCCGAGGTGGTGCAGGCCACCGACCGTCTTGTCATAGGGTGAACGCAGGCCGGCAACGCGGGGCATGGGTGGGATTGAACCACCGGCAGCGGATTTGGCGAACCGATTTCCGCCTTTGCGGGATTACGCCCATGACCTCCCCGCGACGCGGTTTTCCTAGAGCAATGGCGAAAGGCCCGCCACCAGCCCGACCACCGCCCCATAGGCCACATGGCCGACGAAATGGCTGAGCCCGATCAGCAGGTCGGCCTCCTTGAATTCTGCCAGCGGGTGCCGGTCAGCCACCACCCAGACCAGCATCAGGCTGACCAGGATTCCGTGCAAAACCCCGACCCCCAACCCGAGCATGAGCGACATGGGCAGGTGGGTATACCCCAAGGTCACCATCAGCAGGATGTAAACGAGCGCGAAGCCCACCGCGGCGGTCGCATGCACGACGAGACCGACCCGATAGGCATTGTCGCGTGATTTGGTGAGCAGACTGCCAAGCGCAAGGATCATGTCGCCCTTGGCCAGACCCGCGCGGCTGATGAGCCACATGACCCACTCCATCGCCAGACCGCCAAGCACGCCCGCCACGAGGGCGGTGCTGAGATACTTTACCAGAAACATCGTCAGGTTCATGTGGTCCTCCGTGGATGAGTTTCGGGCCGCCCGCGAGGCGTGGTGCATCACGATTGGCAGCTGAGCTGAAGATACCGTTTGCCCGGCAAATTTCCATCCGATAGTTTCGGCCCGGGTTCGAATAATATCTGGCCACCGTCCCGCCCGGGCATGAAATTGACCGCGTCATGAACCCCTTCGCCCTGCTCGCACCGCTGTTTCTCCTCTTCGAGGTTTGGCAGCTGGTTGTCAGCGAGCGCTACATGGGCGTGAAGCAGATCCGCGTGAACGCCGACCCGCGCGAGCTCCCGATGGCCGGGTGGATGGCGGCGGTTTGGGCCGGCGGCCTGCTGGTCTACGCCCTGTGGATGTTTATGCTGCTGCTGCACCCGGTCGGCCGGGCGCAGGGCCTGGTGCTCCTCGCCGTGAGCGCCCTCGGTTACTCCCTGCGCAGCGCCTGTGGACTCAAGTGGGTGCTGGTCGTGCTCACCTTCGAGGGCTCCATCCGCATCGGCATGCTTGTCTCGCTCTTCGCCACGACCTGGCGCCGGATGATGGCCGGGTGATCCCCGCCCATGCCCGGGTGGCGTCGCGTTGGCCTCCGTCAGGCACGACGGACCGGTCGGTCGTGGGACTGGGCGAAGAACTCCTGTGCCGCCGCGAGCCACTTGCCATACTGGCCGTAGTCGCCGGCCCAGGAGTTGGGCACGCAGATCCGCTTGATGACGCCGCGGCCGACTTGGTCGGGTGCCTCGTGGTCGGCGGCGAGTTCCAAGGTGAACTTGGGGTCCAGCGTATGCACCACATAGTGCCGCTCAAGTCCGCGGCGCTCCCGATCAATCCGCACAAAGTGGGAAAAATTCATCGGCTGTGCCCGGAGTGTGCGCGGTCGGCCGGTTAACTCAAGCGGTTTCAA
>JANMTJ010000003.1:0-14432 GCA_031390295.1 Oleiharenicola sp. | reverse complement strand
GGCTTGAACCGATGCTGGCGCTGGCGGCGCGTCCGCGCGCGGCCCTCGTGGGCAATGTCCAGCTCAACGCCGCCACGGGAGCCGTGGATCACACCGGCATTTTTTTCAACCCCAAGGGCAAACCCGCACACGACACCTCGTGTCCGCTGGCCGCCCGAATGTCCGGCGCGCGCCGGGTCACCGCCCTCACGGGCGCCTGCTTCGCCATCCGCCGCCAGCTCTGGCGGTCCCTGGGCGGCTTTGATGCGGGCTATGTCAACGGCGGCGAGGACATCGATCTCTGCCTCCGGGCCCGGCAGGCCGGCCTGAGCAATTACGTGTCACTGCGCAGCGCGGTCCGTCATCACATCAGCGCCTCGCCCGGCCGCAAGACGCGCGACGAACATAACTCCCGGCGGTTGCTGGCGCGGTGGCGTCACGTGATCGCACCCCTGGTCGTACGCAACAATTGCCCGACCATCCTCGAGGTCGCGTGGGAGGAACCACGGGACTATCCCGACCTGTCGCTCGCCCGCGACGCCTGCCTGCATCGCTGGTATTGCACGCCCCGCCCCACGTCGCGTCTGGCCCAGGCCGCCGATGCCCTGCTGGAAATTGAGTTTCGCCGCTGGGCCCATGTCCTTGATGGCGCCCCCCCGCCGCCCACCAACCAGGAAATCGTCTGGCAATTGCGCCCGCGGCCGCCTTACCGGCAACCGGTCCTCTAGCCGGGCTCCGCGCGGTTATTCGCCGCCATGCTCCACGGAGCGCACCACTGACTGCGGCCGGCGGTTCACCGTCAGGAACATGCGGCCGAGATACTCGCCGATCAGGCCCAGCATCACCAGCTGCGTGCCGGAGAAGACCAGCAGCGCGCCCATCAGGGTGCCCCAGCCGTAGTCGGGACCCTGGTTGGTCAGGCGCAGATAAAACACCACGGCCAGGCCGGCCAGACCGCCCGCCGCCATGATGAGGCCGAGCAGCGTGGCCAGGCGCAACGGCATGACCGAGAAGTTCACCAGCGTGCTGGCCCACAACCGGACCAGACGGCGCAGATTGTAGCCGCTTTCCCCGGCGGTCCGTTCGTCATGCCGCACTTCGATCGCCCCGACCTCCTGCGTCACCTGCAGGATCAGCCCGTCGATATAAGGATAGGGTCCCGAGTGCTGGGCGACTTCCCGGGCCACGAAGGCGCTCACACAACGAAAACTCGAAAGATAAAAGCCGGGGGGCTTGTCGAGGACCAGGTCGGTCACCCGGTTGGTGAACCAACTGCCCAGATTGCGCCAGAGGGAATGTTTTTTGTCCGCGTAGTGGCCGTAAACCACATCGAGGCCTTCCTGCTTGGCATGCTGCCACAGCCGCACGGCCTCCGCCGGCGGATTCTGCCCGTCGTCATCGATATTCACCACGTAGGCGCCGCGGGCGTGGCGGTAGCCGCTGAGCACGGCGTTGTGTTCGCCGTAGTTGCGCGCGTGGTTGACGAAGGTGATGGGGATGCGCGCCTCGCGCAGCAGTTCGCGACAGACCCCCGCCGTGCCATCGCGACTGCCGTCGTTGACCAGCACGAGTTCATGGCCGCCCTCGACCGGCAGCGCCTCGATTTGTTTCACGAGGGATACGACGGTTTCCGCGCTGTGATACAGCGGAATGACAAAACTCAGGGCCAGGGACATGCGGGGGGTGACGCACGATGCTGTGAGGAATTAGCCCCGGTCGTCAGCAATGAAGTGCACCGTATTGGGATTGGCGCGGGCGGGCAAATCCAGCATCAAGGCTCCGCGCATGCCAGCCCTACCTCCAGCCCGGCCGCCCCTCTGGCTTCAAACCGTGCTCATGATCCTGCTCGGAGGCATTGCGGCTGGTCTGCTGTTCAGCCGGACATCGTGGAGTGACTGGAGCCGCCCGCACTGGATGGAGGGGGATCCGCTGGAAGTCTACGCCCGGGTGAAAATTGCCGCGGAGCAACCCGGGCAATCGCTCCTCCACTTCACTGCCAGCGACCGGCTTGGCGCCCCGACGGGTGCCGATTGGTCCGCCTACCCCGTGCCCGACCGGCTGGTGTTCGTGCTGACCGGCCTGCTGTCCCGCGTCACCGGCCTCATCGCCGCCATCAATCTCGTCGGCGCGCTCTTCGCGGGATTGAACGCCGCCTCTTTCTACCTCTGCGCCCGCTGGCTGCGCTGCCGCTGGGAGTGGGCGGTCGCGCTCGGCCTCGTGTTTGCTTTCTGCAACTACAATGTCCGGTGGGGCATCACGCTCAGCCTGAGCCAGACTTTTGTCCTCCCGCCCCTCGTCCTGCTTTGCGCGTGGGCCGGCCGTCACGGCGAACCCGTGGGACGCACCCGTTGGTGGAAAACCCTGGCCGCGGGTCTCGGCCTTTGGCTCGGCATTGGCAATCCCTACCTGGCGTATTTCGCCGGCGTCGTGGCCGGCGGCGCCCTCCTGCTCGTGCTCCAACGCCGCAACCCTTGGGCGAGGAAAATCCCCCTGCTGATTTTCCTCGGGTGTCTGGTTGGCAGCTTTGCCGTCAGCAACGCCAGCTACATCGGACAAAAGTTGCGGGGAACCACAACCGAGACCTTGCTCCGCAACCCGGGCGATTTTCAGGTCTATGCCCTGCGACCGGTAGAGTGGCTGGTCCCGCCGGCGGATCACCGCGTGCCCGCCCTGGCGGAGATCGGCCGCAACTACCAGATGCAGCGGCATGGCACGGGGGAATTTTTCTACAATTACCTCGGCCTGCTCGGAATCGCTGGCCTGGCCGGCCTGCTCGGAATCGGCATCCGCCGCATGGTCCGGCACCAATGGCAGCGGCTTGATGCCCTGCTCGGCCTGGGCTGGATCATCGCCTTTGGCATGGTAGGCGGGATCAACACGTGGCTCGGCGCCATCGGATTCGAATTGTTCCGCGCCAGCACCCGCATTGGCATTTTCGCCCAGGTCTGGGTTCTGCTGTTTCTGTGCGGCTGGCTCAGCCGCCGCCGTTTGCCGCAGTCTATTTCGGTTCTCCTGGCCGGAGTGCTCGCCCTGGTCGCCTGCTGGGAAGGCACCCCAGCCCTCGGCGATCACTCGGTGCGTGAGAGGAATCTGGCCCGCTGGCGCCATTATGAAAACACCGCCTGCAGCCTGGAGCGAATGCTGCCTGCCGGAGCGAGCGTGTTCCAATTGCCCGTCGTCCCGTTTCCGGAGGCCGGCCGCACCGGCGACATGCCCGACTACGAGCACGTGCTGCCCTACCTGACCTCGACCACCCTGCGTTTTTCCTACGGACACCTCCGCGGGGCGCCGGCCCTGCGATGGTCCCGCCATGTCAGCCGCCTGCCCGCGGCGGAAATGGTTGCCGCCCTGGAGCAGGCGGGGTTCTCCGTGCTGTGGCTCGACCAACGCGCTTATGCTGATCGTGGCCAATTGCTCAGCAGTTCACTCCACGCACTGAACCGCGCCGAGCTGGCTCCGCCGGACCCAACCGGCCCGGTGCGCCTCTTCCGGTTGAATTCCGCGGAGCATCCGCAAGCCCCCGACTACGCCGATCCGCGCCTCGCCGACCGCTGGCTGGATGAACCAGATGTGGCTGGCCGGCCGCTGCTGCTGGCCCTGCACGGCTGGTATGCGCCGGAGCAACTTGAGGCCAATCGCTGGCGGTGGGCCGCGCGGGAGGCATCGCTCGGTCTTTGGTCGGATGGCAACGCGACCCGCGCCAGTCTGCGTTTTCGACTGGGTGGCCCGGAGGGTTCAACCGTCGTATTGCGACAGAACGGCCAGGAGATCCACCGCCTGCAAACCGGTCTCGCCACCCGGGAAATTGAAATCGCACTGGTGCCCGGCCTGACCATCTTGGAATGGCGGCTCCAGGGCGTGACATTCAAGCCCGGCGTAACCGATCCCCGTGAATTGGGATTCATGGTTGAAAATCTATCCGTGTCTGTTCCCTAAATGGTGTGACTGGCATGTCTTTCCGTCTCCGCCCCAAGTTCACCGGTCTCTTTCACGATGAAGTCGTGACCGACTCCTTCTGGCTGCGCGAGCAGGCCGCCCTCACCCTGCCCTCGCTCGCGGGAGTCAGCCGGGTGGCCGTCATCGGGGAAATTCTCCCGCCCAACCCCGCCGACCCGACCTCGGCCGGTTCTCCCGGCCTTTCGGCCCAGCTCGACCGGAACCATCCGGCGCAGCTCAGCTCCTCCAGCCCCGGTCCTTTCCGACTCGAGCTCACCCTGCCCCCGGGCGAATCCGCCGGCCACACCCTCACCCTCCGCCTCACCGGCGTGGGCGGGAGCAACCTGCTGGCCTGGCTGGGGCGCATGACCGGCCTTGGATTCCTGCAACCGTGGCGCGCCCAGGCGCGCAATCACCGGCTGCGCATCCAGCGCATCGAGGCTGACACCGAGATCCTCTTCGACTTCAGCAACCGCTCGGCCCCGTGGAACTCCGGTTTCGCCCGGCGCTTTCTCAAAACCGGCCTGAACATCGCCGGGTTCTTCCGCGCCGATCTCGGCGTCGGTGAATCCGTCCGCTGCATGGCCCGCGCCGCCGATGCCGCCGGTCTCGGGACCGCCCTGATCAACCTCAAGCTTCACTGCATCAACCCGCAGACGGATGACAGTTTCACCACCCGGCTCCAGGAGGACAATCCGCACCCGGTGAACGTCTTTCATCTCGACCCGCCTGTCTCACGCGACATCGACCACCATCACGGCACCGCCTTCCGCCGGAATCGCTACAACATCGGGTACTGGGCGTGGGAACTGCCGGAATTTCCCGATGCCTGGGTGCATCACACCAACTATTTCGATGAGATCTGGACCCCCTCGCGTTTCACCACCGAGGCCATTGCGGAGAAAGTCCACCTGCCCGTGCTCACGATGCCCCATGCCATTTCCTTCGTGCGACCGCAGGGCGACTTCCGGCGGAAATACGGTCTGCCGGCCGACAAGTTCCTCTTCCTGTTTCTCTACGACCTGAATTCCTATTCGGAGCGCAAGAACCCGGCCGCCGTGCTCGAGGCCTTCCGCCGCTCCGGCCTCGCCGGCCGGGGGGCGGCGCTCGTGATCAAGGTCCACAACGTCCCCCGCAACCCGGCCGACTTCGAGCGCCTGCGCGAGACGGCCGCCGCCCTCCCCGGCACCACGTTGATCACCCAGACCCTCTCCCGCGCCGAGATCTATGAACTGGAATCGGCCTGCGATTGCTTCGTCTCGCTGCACCGCTCGGAGGGCTTCGGCCTGGCGCTGGCCGAATGCATGTATCTGGGCAAACCGGTCATCGCCACCGATTGGTCCGGCACCACGGATTTTGTCCACGCGACCAACGCCTGCCCGGTCCGCTGTGAACTCGTCACGCTCGACCGCACGCACGGGCCCTATGCCAAGGGGCAGACCTGGGCCGCCCCCGACATCGATCACGCCGCCTGGTGGATGCAGCAGTTGCAGGGCGATGCCAACCTCGTCCGCAAACTCGGCTCCGCGGCGCGTCTCAGCACCGAGGCCAGTCTTTCACCCGCCGTGATCGGAGCCCGCTACCGCCGCCGCCTGGAGACCATCGCCAGCTGGTGATTCGATCATGAACCAGATTGAAGGCCTGCTGATCCTGATCGCCCTGCCGCTCAGCCTGCTGTGCAGCGGTTACTGGCTGGCGGCCTTGCTCGGTTCGGGCACCCCGCTGGAACGACTGGCCTTCGCCCTGCCCTGCGGTCTCGCCGTGCTGCTGGCCGGCGTCGCGTCGGTTAACTTCTTCCATCCCCTGTCCGGGGTCTGGGCGTATGCCTGCCTGGCCCCGGCGCTGCTGACCTTCCTGCTCCCGCGCAGCCGCGCAGGCCTCGTCAGCGATCTGGTCCAGACCGCGAAAACCGTGCCGCGCCCAATTCTTCTGGCCGCGGGATTGTTTTTTGGACTGCTACTCTGGCCGGTGCTGCTGGCCCCCAGTTCGATCTTCTATGACGGCACGAGCAACCACGACAGTTTCTTCTGGATTGCGGGGGCCGAGCATCTCAAGCGGCACACATACATGGAAATGCCGGTGATCAGCGCCACCCAGCCGCTCACCAATCAGGCCTCGGCGTTGATCGGTTGGAACCCGGCATGGGGCCGCATGGGCACCGAGGGCCTGCTCGCCCTGGCTTCGGGGGTGATCGGCCTTTCCCCGCTGAAGCTCTATCTCTACGCCACCGCCAGTCTGGCCATCGTCTGGTTTGCGACGATCTACCTCGCCCTCCGCACCTTCGTGACCGAAAAGCCGGCCCTGCTCACGGGAATCGCCCTCGCGTGCCTGCAGCCGATCTTTGTCTTCTTTTACGGCAACGCCAACCTGCCCAACCTGCTGGGTGCCCTGACGGGGGCGGCGACGATCATTGCGGTTGAGCGTGCCGCCCGCGTGGGCGCAGCGTCACGGGTCGAATTCACCGCCTGGGCCACCCTGGCCGCTCTTTCCCTGCATGGCCTGCTCTGCAGTTATCCCGAGATGGGTCCGTTTGTGCTGCTGCCCTGCGGCCTGCTTTGGCTGCGCCCCTGGTTTGTGCGGGGACCGCGGCTGTTCTGGCGGACCGGCCTGCTGCTCGCCGTCGTGCTCTTGGCCGGCGCCGCGCTCAATCCCGCCACCACCCTCCGCGGGGTGCGCGGCTTTCTGGCGTCCTTTGCCATTGCCCGCGTCGATACCAACTGGGCGAATCTCTTCGCTCCCCTCGACCTGTCGGAATACATTCCCGCGCTCATCACGCTCAGTGTGTCGGGCGCCAAGGAACTTGAATGGTGGTTCGGCGGACCCCTGAGCGTGCTGATCCTCGTGGTGTTTGGCCTGATCATCCGGCGCAGTCGCGACCGCTTCGGGCTTTGCGCCAGCCTTTCCGGCAGTCTGGTCCTGCTGATCTACACCTTGCTGACCGGCTTTGCGTACGGCTGGCAGAAGACGGCGCAGTTTTCGGGCATTTACTTCGCCCTGATTTTCCCGGTGGCCGCCCTCGATACCCTTTGGGGCCTGCGGTCGGCTGCAGCGCCCAACCGCCGCCTGACCACGGCCGCGCTCGGCGCCCTGCTCCTCTTCCTGGGCTTTGCCACGGTCATGAACTGCCGCGACATCTACAAGTGGAGCAATCGCAAGGTGATTTCCGCCGATTGGTTTGCACTCCGCGACCAATCCCGCACCACGCTTCGCGAAGCCCCGGTGTTGATCGAGGCCGCCAGCTTCCGCATGGCCTTTTTTCACGGCATGTGGGCGGCGTATTTCCTGACCGACAGCCGCATCTACTACGGCGGTCGCGGCGAGGAGAGCGGAGGTTATCTGCGCAGCGGGATCATCAACGAGCAGAACCAGGAAATCCCGCACCCTGTCGCGGTCCTGGTGGGCAGTCCCTGGGCCAATGCCTTCGATGCCAACTCCCCCCGTATTCTCACCGGCCGGGAATACACCCTGCTCGGGAAAAGCAACCGGGTGTTCAAACTGAGCGGCGTCTATCCGCTCAACGGCGTACCCGACCACGTCAGCGGGGCCGCCGCTATGGAAATACAGCCGCACTCCGACAGCCACCTGCTGCTCGAGCTCGCCCCACGGGCGAAGGCCGGCTGGCCCGCCGGCGAATGGAAGCTCACCCGCCACGCCGAGGGAGCGCCGGATTTCGCGGGCACGGTCACGGGACCGTCACCCTGGCGCATCAGCATTCCCCTGGTCGCGGGCCGCCGCAACCAGATCGCCATTACCCTGGCCGGTCACGCCGGGTCGGCCGGCGATCTCTCGTTCATCGTGCGCGGACTCCGCATCGAGGACGGACCATGACCATGCTCCCCCTGCTTTTTGACGCCACGCACACCAGCCATACGGCGGCGCAAACCGGCATCCAGCGCGTCTGCCGCACGCTGTTCGAGGAACTTTACACCCAGGGCCAGGCCGCGCCCATCTGTTTCGATCCGCATCTGATCGGCTGGCGACCGCTCGTTCCGGGCGAGCTCGCCGTTCTGCGCGATCGCAGTGGCGGCGCCGGCAAATCTCGTGGGGCCAAGTGGACGCTGTCGCAGAAAATCTCGGGCGCCACCAACCGGTGGTTGGGGAAAAGGCCTGCTCTGCCGGCAGCCTTGGGTCTCATCTGTCCGGAATTGTTTTCCGCCAAGGTCGGATCGCGCCTGCCGGAGCTGCTCTCGGCCGTGGCCGGTCCGCGCGTGGCGATTTTCTACGACGCCATTGCGTTGAAATTTCCCGAGCTCACGCCCCCCGGCACTGTCGCCCGTTTCCCAGCCTACCTGCGTGAGCTGCTCCTCTTCGACGGCGTGGCGGCCATTTCGGAGGATTCCGCCGCCAGCTTGCGCGATTATTGGCGCTGGCTTGGCGTGAGCGATGTACCGTCTGTCCACGCCATTCCGCTGGGCATCGACCGCCCGGCGGCTCCGGTGGCCGGTGAACCGGCGACGACACCATCCACCCCGCGCCTCCTTTGCGTCTGCACGATCGAGGGCCGCAAAAACCATCTCGCATTGCTCGAGGCGTGCGAAACCATGTGGAGCGAGGGTCTCGTATTTGAATTGCACCTCATCGGCCTGGCCCGGCCCGACACCGCGGGCCCGGCGCTGGCCCGGATCAACGAGCTTAAAAATGCCGGACGACCGCTCTTGTTCGACGGTTCCGTGCCCGAGGCCGAACTGCACTCGGCCTACCGCCAGTGCAGCTTCACGGTCTACCCCTCCCTGATCGAGGGTTTCGGCATGCCCGTGCTGGAGAGCCTGCACTACGGCAAACCCTGCGTGTGCTCGGGCCGCGGGGCCCTGGGTGAGTCCGCCCACGGCGGCGGTTGCCTCCCGCTCGATTCCGTGGACGCCGCCAGTCTCGCCGGCGCACTCCGTCGTCTTCTCATTCATCCCGCCGAACTTGCCGCCCTTTCCACCGCCGCCCGCACCCGTCACCTCAAGACCTGGCCGGAATATGCCACTGAGTTCACCGCGTGGATGCGCGCTTTGCCCCGCCGCACCTGACCGGTTTGGCGCACCGCAGCCCGGTGGGCGCAGGCGGCCCTCGGCTCGTCGTAGCTCGATGAGCGAAGACGGCTTGGCTCGCCGTAGCCGCAGGCGAAGGCGGCCTTTGCGGTTGCTAAGGCCCGGTATCTGACCTCTATTCCCCCCACAAATTTCCATGGCTCTGTCCCTTTTTACCAAGACCAAGAAAGCCATCGTTGAGCGCGCGTCGGATGACTACGCGACGAAGATGCGGCTGAAGTACAAGCCGTACTACCATGCCATTGAATCGCAGCAGGGCACTCGCATCCGGCTCGATGGCCGCGACATGGTCATGCTCTCCAGCAACGATTACCTCGGGCTCTCCTTTCACCCCAAGGTGATCGAAGCCTGCGGGGCCGCCGCCAAGGTCTGGGGCACGAGCCCCACGGGGGCACGCATCTCCAACGGTTCCCGCGCCTACCATGTCGCCCTGGAGGAAAAAATCGCCACCTTCCTTGGGCGCGAAGCCTGCCATGTCAGCGTCGCGGGCTATATCTCCTGCTGCTCGGCCGTCGCCTCGTTCGCGCAGAAGGGCGACATCATCCTGGCGGACAAGAATATTCATTCCTGCCTGGTCGATGCCACCCGCCTGTCCATGGCCACGGTTGAACGGTTCAGCCACAACAACCCCGAGGATCTGCGCCAGATCCTGAAAAGCCTGCCCCACAGCACCCCCAAGATGCTGGTGGTCGAGGGCGTTTACTCGATGGAAGGCCACATCTGCAGCCTGCCCGAGCTGGCCCAGATCGGCGAGGATGCCGGCTGCTTCATGGTGCTCGACGACGCGCATGGCTTCGGCGTCCTTGGCCGGCAGGGCCGCGGCACGGTCGACCACTACAAGCTCAACGAGAAGGTGGACCTGATCTGCGGCTCCCTCTCCAAATCCCTCGCCAGCACCGGCGGCTTCGTCGCCGGCTCCCGCACGCTCATCGAATATCTCCGCACCAATTCCAAGCAGACCCTCTTCAGCGCCGCCCTCAGCCCCAGCATGGCCGCCACCGCCTCCGCCGCGCTCGACGTGATGCAGACCGAGCCGCAACACCTCGAGCGGCTCTGGCGGAACACCAAACGTAACCGCGAGATGCTCAAGGCCCTCGGCCTCGACCTCTGGGGCAGCGAGACACCCGCCGTCCCGATCGTGCTGGGCTCGAAGGAACTCGTCTACCGTTTCTGGAACGCGCTGCTCGAGAAGGGCGTGTTCACCGTCATGTCCATCGCCCCGGCCGTCCCGCCGGGCAAGGACCTCATCCGCACCGCCGTCTCCGCCCTGCACAGCGACGAGGATCTCGAGAAGATCGCCGCGGCCATGGCCTACGCGGTCAAGCAGATGTAGGCTGTCCGGGCGAGTCCGGCGCCTTGCAGCGCATCCACCCTTGCCGGCAGTGCATGAGGTTTAAGTATACTATTAGTTGACATCAGCCAAAGCCCCCGGGCGCCCGGGTCGTGGTCCACAATGACCCATCCCTGCGGCAAAGCCCGGCCCGTTCAGCACAACGCGTCGCGCAGGGTCTGCGCCGTGTTGGTCCAGCGGGGCAGCGGTCGCGCCATCGCTGCCTGCTGCAGCCGCCGGCACTCCGCCGCGTCGGTCAGCACCGTGCGCAGCTTCGCCGACCAGTCGGCCGCATCGTTGACCTGCGCGACCAGGCACCCGCCGCCGTCGGAATTCTCCCGCAGCACCGGCAGGTCGCTGCAAACGCACGGCACCCCGCGCCACAGTGCCTCCAGCAGCGGCAGCCCGCAGCCCTCGGCAATGGTGGGGAACACCACGGCCCGGGCCCGGGCGTAAAGGCGGCCCAATTCCCGGTCGCCGGCCTGCGCGTGAAAACGAAAACGTGATTCCCTTTGCTGCAGCACGGCCATCCGCGCCGCGATCGGCCTGCCAAAGTGGGGATTTACCCGCCCCACGACATGCAGCTCAAAATCCAGCCCCGCACTCCACAGCGCCGCGGCCACCTCCAGCAGGAACGATTGGTTTTTGCGCGGCTCGACGATGCCGACGCACAACAGCGCCGGACGTTCACGCGGAATCACGGCATCACGCTGCACGCGGTTGCTCCCGTCAAAATCCGCACCCAACTCAATGACTTCGGGCTGTGACTTCGGCGTCACCCCCTGCCATTGCCAGAATTCCATGAAATCCCTTCGCGTGGCCGAGGAGATGGCCCATGTCCGGTCGAAGCTGGCGAGCAACTTCATGTATTCCGGGTGCCGCTGGACGCTCTGCGGCCAGGTGATGTGCGGCCAGCGCACCGGAATGGCGTCATGAAACATTGCGGCCAGCCGGCAGGGCGGGTTGGCCAGGAACGCCCGGAATCCCGGTCGCTCCGCCTCGCCAAACTGCTCGACCGTGAGCAGCCAGTCCGCGGGCGTGAACCGGACCTCCGCATGGCCTGCCCGGGCCACGAAATTCCGCAACGTGCCATCCCACGCCACCTGCGTGATCGTGGAGCCCATTTCCTCCATGATGCGCGAGGTCAGCCGCATCAGGCCCGAGCGATGCCTCGCTGCCCCCATTTTGGTGGTATCGTAGTAAATCATGAAAAGGAAATTGAACCACTACGACACCACGGCACTACGTGGCAATTTTTGATCCTGATTTTCAAAGCTATAAGGTACGTCGTGTCGTTGTGCCGTTGTGGTTAGTCCTTCATTGCCTCGGTAAAGCATGCGGCCAATTGCGCGGTGTTGCGGTGGGCGTCGTAGTTGTCTTCCACCCAGCTACGGGCCGCCACGCGCAAATTCTCCGCCAGTTGGTTGTCCTCACCCAACTGGCGCAGGGCCACGACCCACGCCAGCGGCAGATCGACCTCGGCCACCAGGCCGGTGCGCGCCTGCTGCACCGCCTCGGTCGTGGCGGACACGGGCGAAGTCACCACGAGCACGCCGGCAGCCATGGCCTCGGGAATCACATTGGGCAGCCCGTCACGATCGCCGCTCGGGGCCACGACCCCCGTGTGCAACAGCACGTCGGCCCAGGCGAGCTGGTCCCACACCCCGGCCTGCTCCAGCCGGCCCATAAATTTTACGTGTCGGGCCAGACCCAGTTCCACCGTCCGCGTTTCCAGCGCGGCCCGCAACGGCCCGTCACCGACAATGCGTGCCTCGAAGGCGAGGCCGGCCTCCTTCAGCGCGGCGTAGATGCCCAATTGGCAATCGAGACCCTTTTTCGGCACCAGCCGGGCGATCGCAATCAGCCGCAATGGCTGCCGGCGCGCCCGCAATGGCTTGAAGGCGGGAAAAGTATCAAGCCCGCGCCGGATGACGCGGATGTGCGCCGGGCTGACGCCCCGGTCCACCAATTCCCGCTTCGCCGCGTCGGTCGAGGTGTGGATGAACCGCGCGTGCTTCAGCTTCTCCAGCAACCACCAGTCGCCGCCGTGCTCATAAATGTCGTAGGCATGGGCCCCGGTGCTGTAGGGCCAGCCGTACATCCGCCACAGCACCCAGCCCGCCGTGGCCGGCGCCCCGGCCCAGGCTCCATGGATGAACGCGGGTGGATCCCTTTGCAGTTCGCGGTGGAAACATCCGGCGAACCCCGCCCCGAGCATGTTCTCCCAGAAATTCAACCATGACGGCGCCGCGCGGGTGAACACCCCCTCAAACAAGTCGCGCACCAACCGGGGCCGACGCACGCATTGCCAGGGGATGACGAACAGGAACAAAGGCACCAGTTTCCACTTGTTGAATACCCGCACGGACAGTCCTTGGAACACCCCGCCCCCGCCCCAGAGCGAATACAGCCGCAGATTCAGTCCCTGGGCTTGCAACGCCGCGACGTCCCGCTGCAGGAACGTCTCCGACGTCTTCGGAAACGTCGTGAACAGCAAGGCGATGGTGGGTTTTGAGGCCAAAGGATCTGCAACGTTAGTGGAAAGGGGGTGTGGGCGGATAGGATAATTTCTCAGGCCGTCGCCGCCCCTGCCACGATGAGGAATGCCCCCAGTGCGGGATCAGCCGGCGCGTCCTTGCGCCAGCCGAGCACCAGGCGGCTCTCCGGCGCCGGTCCATCGATCGGACGGAATGCCACCTCGCTGGGCAGGTGCTTCGCCTCGGAAGGCGACATGAATGTTGCCCCGAGCCCCGCCCGGACCAGGCCGATGGCATTGGCGCGCGGCCAGACCTCGTCGGCGATGCGCGGCGTCACCCCCGCCTGCTGGAATGCCGCCAGCACCCGATCGTAGAAACCGGGATTGTGGGCCCGGGGAAACATCACGAACGGAGTGCCGGCCAGGTCGCGCAGACGGAGTTTCCTGGATTGGGCGAGCGGATGATCGGCCGGCAGGAGCACGCCGTTCCTTTCCTGCATGAGCACCTTGGTCGATAATCCCGGTGGCAGCGTGGCATCCGGGTGGAAAAATCCGCACGCAATCTCACCGTTCTTCAGGGACTCCAGTTGCGCCGAGGTTGGCGATTCGTTCAATTCCACCCGGATGCCCGGGTAGCGTTTGTTGAAATCGCGCAGGATCCCCGGCAGCACCGTGGCCATCGCGAGGCCGGTGAAAGCCACTCGCACCTGCCCGGCCTGGCCGCCGGCCAGCGCCTGGATGTCCCGGGGCACGGCCGCGAGCCCGCGCAACAGTGGTTCGATGCGCTCCAGGAGGGCCCGGCCGGCCGTCGTCAACTCGACCTTGCGCCGCGTGCGGTTGAGCAGGTCGACACCCAGCGCCGTTTCCAATTGCGCGATGCTGCGCGACAGGGCCGGCTGGGCCACGGCCAGCGTCTCGGCGGCCTTCCGAAAGTGCAGCTGCCGCGCCACCTCGCGGAAGTAGACGAGGTGCCGGAGTTCGAAAGGGTACTGATACTCGCGCGGCATCACAGAGCACTAAACAAGTATTTCTGGTTATGGCAAGATTCTGGTACGCTACGCCGGAATCTCACCCAAGGCAGCCCAGCAGCTAAGACCAACCCACTTTGCTTCTTAGCTTCTTTGTGTTTTCCCTCTCCCTTCTTCTCCATGCCCTCCCCTCAATCCCTCTTCGAGAAAGTGTGGGACGCCCACACCGTCAAAAAGCTGGCCAACGGCCAGACGCAGCTGCTCATCGGCACGCACCTCATCCACGAGGTCACTTCGCCCCAAGCCTTCGGCATGCTGCGCGACCTCGGACTCAAGGTGCTGATGCCGCATCGCACCTTCGCCACGGTGGACCACATCGTCCCGACCGACCAGGTCGTCGAGCCCTACCGCGACCCGCTCGCGCAGGCCATGATGGACGAGTTGCGCAAGAGCTGCGCGGAGTTCGGCATCACCTTCTTCGACCGCGCCACGGGCAAGCAGGGCATCGTGCACATCGTCGGCCCTGAGCAGGGCATCACCCAACCGGGCACCACCATCGCGTGCGGTGACTCCCATACCTCCACTCACGGTGCCTTTGGTGCGATTGCCCTCGGTATCGGCACCAGCCAGGTGCGCGACGTGCTCGCCACCCAGACGATGGCGCTCGGGCGGCTCAAGGTCCGCCGCATTGAGGTGAACGGCAAACT
>JANMTJ010000697.1:0-6429 GCA_031390295.1 Oleiharenicola sp. | reverse complement strand
TTACTGCCGGGCTTCGACAGGCGGACTCGCCGGGGTGTCGTTTTTCGCGCGCTGGGCGGCCCAGAGCATGATGGCGGCACCGATGAGCAGAAAAACCGCCACGGCGATGGCCATGGTGATATTCACCTTGGTCGTGCGTTTGTGGACGTTGACGAGCGGCTGGCCGGCGGTTTGTGGTTCGAAACCCATGGGAGGAAAGGTCAGGTCAGGGCCGGGGAACCCGGCCCGTCGTTTTACGCGAACAGGGAAGCACAGATCACGCTGGCAATTCCGAGAAAAAGCAGGACCGCCAGACCGATGGCCATGTGGGTGTTTTCCCTGTCCGTGCGATCATGGACGTTGGCGAGCGGCAGGCTGGCGGTTTGTGGTTCGAGTCTCATCGGGATAAATACTTGGACAGATTTAACAGGGACAGGTCGCTGGATATTTTAGCTGGGCACGATCCGATGGTGTTACTTGGGGTCTGGAGGAGGCTGATCAAGGCAGCAGGCCAGATGCAGACGCCGGTTGTCCCCATGAGCTGGTGAAAACGAACTGTGCAACCGGCTTGCGCTTTCTCGGGGCCAGATCGCGCTCCCGCAACTCAGCGGGCAAGCCGGCGGCGTCCGCCTTGTAACCGATGGCCATCGCCGTCCACGCTTCGGCCTGCGCCGGGATTTTGTAGAGTTCCCGCGCCCGGTCGGGGAGGATGCCAATCATCTGGTGGACCGACAGGCCGCGCGACGTCGCCTCCGTCACCAGGTTGGCGGAGGCCAGGCCGAGGTCGTGCACGGCGGCCCGATTGTCCTTGCCGGTCTTCGAAAATGTCAGGCTGACGACGCCCAGCACGAGCACCGGTGCGGCCTTGGCCCAAGCCTGATTTGCGTCCACCAGGCAGGACAGGAGCCGCTCGAATTCCCCGGGAGTCTTTTTGGTCGCAACGAAATAGGTCCAAGGCTGCTCGTTATAGGACGAGGCGGCCCAGCGCGCCGCTTCGAACAACGAGCTGAGGTCGGTCTCTGCGACCGGCCGGTCGGTGAAGCCGTAGGGGCTCCACCGTTCGGCGAGGAGCTGGTGGATGGGATGGTCGGGTGAAGCCCTCTTGGGGGCGGGCAGGGCAGCGAGGGTGGCGGTGGTCATGGGAGGTTGGATGCTGCGGGTTTGACGGATTTCGTTCAGCAGTGGTGGATCGCAGGATCACCCCGTCGGGAAAGTCACTGACTCCGGCTTGCCGGCGCCGGCGTGCGCGAGGTGATGCTCGGCGGTCTGCTGGATGTCCGCCCGGGTGAGATGCACGTAGACCTTGGATTCCTCGTAACTGATTTTATCGACCTTGTTCGGCGAGATGAGGATCTCCTTGCCCGCGTACCAATGGCCGGTTTCGACGACGAGTTCGCGGATCGCCCAGCTCTTGTCATCCACCATGAGCCCGGTCACGTGGCCAATCGCTCCATCCTCGGCCTGAATGGCGTAGCCGGTCACCGCCTGCGCGCTTTGGAGATGCTTGTCGTCCCGGTGGTGGTGCTGCAGATGGGCCTCCAGTTCGTCCTTCAAGGGGGGCAGAACCACGGGAAAGCCGCCGAGGCCCCACATCGCGCTGCCTTCCCAATACATCGGCCAGCCGTAGTAACGGTAGTATTCGAGTTCGTATTGGCGGGAAACCGGGCGGTGAGACTCGATCGAGGGGCTGTCTTCAATCCGCTTTTTGGGCAGTTTCAGATACAGCGTGTTTTCCAGCGCGTCGAATTTGCCAAAGGCATGGGGCGAGAGCAGGACGAGTCGTCCCGTCAGCCAAGAGCCGGTATCAGCGACGAGATAACGGATAACCCAGCTCTTGTCGTCGAAGTAGAAATCCTTCACGTGGCCGATGTCGCCATCCAGGGCGGCGAGTTTCTTCCCGTAGAGATCTTTGGTATTGTTCAGCATAAAGGGTTCCTCGTGATTGGCGGCCGGATCAGTCAGTGGAAGACATCAGCCGCCGTTTTTACTGTCGTGAGTATGCTCCCGCCGGGGGCCGGAAACCATGGGGTGTTACCCGGCGAACCGCATCGCGTCGCCTAGGGCCGCCGGTGGAAACGGAGTTCGGCTTCTAGGCGATCGACTTCCCGCCACAGCGCGCAGAGCAGGGGGAGAGCGGGCAGGTTGACCCCGTGGTGCTGGCGGTAGTGCTCGATGCGCCGCAGCTCATAAAGCGCGTTATCGTCGAAGATTGGTTCCGCCCCGGTGCGGTCGGGGCCGAACAGGCCGAGCTGGCAGTAATAGCGGAGCAGTTCCGGATGCACCCCGCCGAGATGGGCGGCGGTCTCAAGGGAATAGACGGCGGGCGCACCGGCGGGGACGCAGGCCAGGGTCAGGGTGGGGTTGGTGTAGAGGATGAAATTGATCATGAGGTTTTCCGGGGATTAAAGGGGGAGGCCTGGGCCAGCTTGGCCCAGAGCACGCGTTCCTCGGTTGTGACCGTGGGCGGCAGCTGGAGTCGCACGACGGCGTAAAGATCGCCCCGGTGGTCGTCCTCGCGGGGCAACCCCTGGCCGCGCACCCGCAGCTGGGTGCCCGCGGCGGTGTCGGGTGGCACCCGCAGCAGGGTGGGGCTGCCGAGGGTCGGGATTTTCACCTTCACCCCGAGGACCGCTTCCCACGGCGCGAGGTCCAGGTCGTAGTAAATGTCGTCACCGCGCACACTGAGGTCGGGGTGACGGGCAAAACGCACCCGCAGGTAGAGATCACCGGCCGGGGCGCCGCCATGTCCCAGGCCACCCTGGCCCGCGAGGCGGATGCGCTGGCCATCCCGCATGCCGGGCGGGATGCGCACCTGGTAGGCGTTGGTGCGTTCGGCGCCCCCGTCCATCGCCGGCCGGCGCAAGGTCACTTTGCGCGACGAACCGAGCAGAGCCTCTTCCAGCGTGACGAGCAGGTCGGCCTCGATGTCCCGGCCGGGATGGACAAAGCCGTTGGGCGACCCGCCCGGTTGGGCCGTGGCACCACGGGAGGAAGCAAATCCACCCTGCCGGCCGCTAAAGAATGATTCGAAGAAGTCACTGAAACCGGTGCCGTGGAACTCGAAGTCGGGTTCACCACCGGGAGCAGGCGGACGGCCACGCGGACCGCGGCCGTCATCCTGCCAGTTCGGGCCCAGCTCGTCATAACGCTTCCGTTTCTCCGGATCGCCCAGCACCTCGTAGGCTTCATTGATCTCCTTGAACTTCGCCTCGCCGGCGATCTTGTTCCTGGCCACATCGGGGTGATGGAGGCGCGCGAGTTTGCGGAACGCCTGCTTGATTTCCTCGTCATGGGCGGACCGGGCGACGCCCAGCGTCTCGTAGTAGTCCTGAAACTTCACGGCCATGGGAAGCGGCAACCGTGCCCCGCCACCGTTGATCAGCCGCCGGTGCCGACCAGCAGGCCGGCGGGCCGGCCGGGTTCAAACCACTGCGAGGAGGTGCCGGCATCCGGCGTATCGCCCTCGGCATAGGACTCGGCGAGCAGCGTGCGCAGGGTTTCCCGGGCGCGGCAGACCCGGCTCTTCACCGTGCCGATGGTAATCCCCATCATGCGAGCGATCTCGCGGTAGGAATGCTGCCGCACGTTGCGGAGGAGGAGGATTTCACGCTGGCTGGCGGGCAGCTGGGTCATGCACTCCGCGACCAGGGCGGAAAATTCCCGGCTGGTGGCCTCGCGCACGGGGCCCGCGGTGTTGCTGGCGATCAGGTCCGCGTAGGTGGTCTGGTTCTCCGCGCTCACGGTGCTGTCGAGTGACTGTGTCACATGGCGGCGACGGCGGAAAAAATACCAGTAACGGTTGCGCGAGAGATTGAGGGTGATGCAATGCAGCCAGGCGGCGAGGGAGGATTCGCCGCGGAAGTTGGCGAGGCTGCGGTGTGCGCGGATGAAGGTGTCCTGGGCGATCTCCTCGGCGTCAGCGTGGTTGCGCAGCAGGCCCAGCGCGACCTGGTGCATCTTGTCGCGATAGCGGGTGACGATCTCGGTGAAGGCGGCCTGGTCGCCGGTATGGAAGCGGCGGACGAGCCCGGCGTCGTGGTTCGCCTCCTGACGGGAGGCGGCGCTGCGGGCGGCGCGGGCCGCGGCGGCGGGCGTGGCAAAGGTGCGGGCGGGCGTGGAGAAAAGAGCGACCATGTCAGCGGTAAGACTAGCCGTTTACCGTCGGCCCTGAAATGGGGTCTTGTGCTACCGGATTGAACGCGGTCCTGCGCCAATCGCGCAACCCGGGGCAAGTTCCGGGGGATTATACGCTTGCGGGCACGGCAGGATTGCGCCGCATGCGCCCGGACCGCGTCCTGATCAGCCGGCCAAAATCCGCCGCAAGCGGCGGGAAAAATTTACCATTCAGCGCGAACGGGCGCGGGTGAACCCGCGCACCGCGCCGAGCACGAGGGGACCCCAGCGCAACAGCTTCCCGAGCAGCCGCGGCGGGGCGGCGGTCGAGCCTTTCAGCAGGAAGCCCAGCGGCACGGCGGCAAACTTGGCCAGGGGCGAGACCCGGTCCCAGAGCAGCAGTGCGCGGTCCAGCCACGCCAGCGGCCGCAGTACCTGGGTGGCGGCCTGGGCGCACTTCGCGCGCTGCACGCCGATGCGCCCCTGCAGCTGGGCCTTGAGCGCAGCGAGGCGGATCAGTTCGAGGTCCGGATACATGCGCTATCCTCCCCGAGTTCTTCCAAGGTGGCGGCGAAGGGCCGCGGCTGGGCGGCCAGGAAGCGGCGGAAAGTGATGATGAGGGCGACCAGGGCGCCCGCGTAAAGGACCGTGAGCCCGCCGAGCACGGCGAGGCGGGCGCTATCCCAGAAAAGATACACCAGCGTGAGGCTGGCGAACATGATGGTCATCATGCCCGTGAAAATAGCCGCGCTGATCCAGAAGAAGATCTGGATCAGGCGGAATTTTTCCTCCTGCAGCTCGAGGGAGAACAACCCGATGCGGTCCTGCAGACTGGTGACAAGACTGTCGCCCAGCGTGCGGAACGAACCCATGATACCGGCGGAAGCAGGTGCAGGGGATTCCATGGGCGGAGGGGATTACTGGTTGCGACGGCCGAGCAGGATGCCGACCACCAGGCCGACGCCGGCGGCGATGGCGATGGACTGGTAGGGATTCTCGCGGATGGCCTCGTCGGTGCATTTCGCGCCGGCGACCACCCGCTTGCGGGCGCCTTCATAGATTTCACCCATCCGCTCGGACGCGGCGTCGTAACGGACGCGCAGGGCGCTGACGGCGTCGGCGGTGTGTTCGGAGATGGAATCGCCCATCATCTTCTCGGCGTCGGCGACGAGGGCGTGAAGGTCGTTAAGGAGATCCTTGGGAGTCTGGGCACTGGATTTGTTGTTTTTCATGGTAATAATTTATTTACGGTTGACGGAAGGGAATAGGCGGAGCGATCAGGCCCGCCTGGGGCGGAGCAGCATGGCGATGAAGAGCACGAGGAAGATGATGAAGAAGACCTTGGCGATGATGGCGGCGGTGCCGGCGATGACGCCGAAGCCGAGCACGCCCGCGGCGAGGGCAATCAGCAGGAAGGTGATGGCGTAGCCCAGCATGGGATCAGACGGATTTGGTGCCGCGGATCAGGCCGCCCGCGCCGATTGCGGTGGCGACGACACCGCCGACCAGAAACCAGATGGCCTTGTCGGTCGGGTTGCCGGTGAAGAAGCGGGAGACGTCGGAGCTGACGGAATCCGAGGCGTTGAGGCCGTAAATGATGAGGACGATGCCGCCGATGAGCAGGGCGAGGGAGACGATTTTATTCATGGGAGTGACGGGGAAAGTGGGGACGAAAACGATGCGCGACCGCCCGAAGGCGGCCGCGCCGTTGAATAAGGTTGGAACGAACCGTCAGCTTTTGACGGTCATGTTGTTGCTGACGGAATTCACGCCGCGGACATCCTTGGCGAGTTTCGTGACGAGGGACTTCTCGGCGTCGGTCTTGGCTTCGCCGGTGACGTGGACGACCCCGTCAATGGTCTTGACCTTGGTCTTGAGGGCGCTGGTGGACTTGTGGGTGAGCAGCGCGTACTTGACCTGGCTGGTGATGGAGGCGTCGTCGATCTTGTCGCCGATGGTGAGCTTGTCGGTCACGACGAGGTCGTTGTGCACGGCCTTCACGCCGTCGATCTCGGCGGCATAGATGCCGGTCAGTTCCTTCTGCGCCATGTTGTCGGCGGTGCCGCTGAGCATGACGTGCCCGTCCTTGACCTCAACCTTGGTGCTGGAGGCGCTGACGTTGGCCTTCACGAGGAGGCGGCTGCGGATCTTGACGGCCATCCAGGCGTCCGATTTCTCGGGATACTTGGACTCGACCTTGATCTCGTTGTTGACGCTGACCACGCCGGGGAGGTTTTCCACGGTGTCGACGGCGAGATTGCGCTCATCCTTGTCCGCGACGGTGCCGGTCAGGGTGACGACGCCGTCCTTGGCCTTAACCTTTACATGGTCCTCGAG
>JANMTJ010000686.1:0-10995 GCA_031390295.1 Oleiharenicola sp. | reverse complement strand
GTGCATGAGCGCTACCGCTACACCGTCGATCCGCACACGGCCTGCGCCTTCAAGGATATCAACCCGGCGCGCGTGAGCATCGTGCTGGCCACGGCACATCCGGCTAAATTCCCGGACGCCATCTCGGCCGCCATCGGCCAGATCCCGACCGCGCCCGCCTTGGAGGCCCTCAAGTCGCGCCCGATCATCAAGCACCGGCTGCCGGCCGAGGCCGCGGCGATCAAGGCCTTCATCGAGCAGCGGGCGGTGTGACGCGTTTGCCGGGGTGGGGCGATTGCCGCGAGGTCGCTGCGGCTCCACAAGTTGCGGCACTGACCACCGATATGGATCCGTTCAAAAAATACCCCATTGATGACGAAGAAATAGTCCAGATTAGCACTCGCACCTGGCGGTGGGCAAACCACTGTCGCGTCCGTGAAACTCCGCCTTCCCTTCGACCGCATCAACTGGGTCAACAGCTCGTTCCTGATTGGCACGTCCTTGGTCACTTGCACGGCCGTACCATGGTATCTGTGGCAGTACGGGGTGGACGCTTTTCAGGTCTCGATGTTTTTCGCCTTCTTCATCGCGACCGGCCTGAGCATCACGCTCGGCTATCACCGCCTCTTTGCCCACGTGGCCTTCCAGGCCCGCTGGCCGGTGCGGCTGGCCACGCTGGTCTTCGGCGCCGCCGCCTTCGAGAATTGCGCCCTGGCATGGGTTTCCGACCACCGCCGGCACCACAAGCATGTCGATCACGAGGAGGATCCCTACGATATCTCGAAGGGCTTCTGGCACGCGCACATCGGCTGGATCCTGTTCAAGCTCGATCCCAAGCCACCGTGGGACAACGTCGCTGACCTGAGCAAAGACCGCCTGGTCCTCTGGCAGCGGCGGTTCTATGTCCCGATCGCCGTGGGCGTCGGCTTCGCGCTGCCGGCGCTGCTCGGCTTCTGGCACAACGGCTGGCTCGGCGCCCTGGGCGGCTTGCTGCTCGCCGGCGTGGCCCGGGTGACGGCGGTGCAGCACATGACCTTTTTCATCAATTCGCTCTGCCACACGATCGGCAGCCAGCCCTACTCGAACAAGTGCAGCGCCCGCGACAGCTGGATCATGGCGCTCTTCACGTTCGGCGAGGGTTATCACAACTATCACCACGAGTTTCAACACGACTATCGGAACGGCGTGAAGTGGTGGCACTGGGATCCCACCAAATGGACCATCTGGACGCTGGAAAAGGTCCGCCTCGTGCGCGGCCTGCGCCGCGTGCCGGAGGAGAAGGTGCTGTTGTCCCAGCTCGCCGACACCCGCCGCCGCCTGAACGAGCGACTGGCCTGCCCGAAGATCAGTGCCAACGCCCGGCTTCACGCCCTTTTGCAGGCCTCGGATGCCAAGCTCCACGAGTTGGGCGAGCGCTGGACGGCCCTGAAGGCGCAGTATGCCGAGAAGGCCGGGGCGCAGTATGCCGAGTATGCCGGGCGCGCCGCCGTGCAGATGGACGAGGCCCGTGCGGCCTTGGTCGAGATGCGGCGGGAAGTGCGGCAGGCCCTCCGCCTATTGGACCACGCCGGCGCGGCGGTGTGAGTCCTGTTCATTTTGTAGGGCCCGGCGCTTGCCGCCGGGCCGGGTCCCCAGAGGCATGCCGACAAGCGGCAGCCCTACAGTCGACTCAGGCACGTCCCGCTCACAGCATTGGCGCCAGCAACCGGGCGATCTCCTCGCCAATGGTGGGCAGCAGGCGTGGCTGCTTGTTTGGCGCCGGCATGGGTTTCGTCTGGGTGAAGACCTCTTGCATCCACCGGGCCAGTTTGCGGGTATCTGCACTGGAGTAAGTAAGCGCGCCGACCTCGAAGTTTACAAAGAGACTGCGCATATCCAGATTGGCCGAGCCCCACAGGCCGACGGCCTCATCAACGAGGATGAGCTTGGCGTGGTTCATGCCCGGGCCGTAGAGCAGCACCTTGACGCCAGCGGCCTGCAGCTCACGCAGGTGGAAGCGGCGGGCAAGATCCGTGATCGGATGGTTGGATTTTGCGGGCACCACGAGGCGGATGTCGATGCCCGCGCGGGCCTGCACCATGAGTGAACGTTGCAAGACCTCGTCGGGGATGAAGTAGGGTGTGACGATCCACACGCTGCGCTCGGCCTGCTGCACGAGGGAGAGGATGCCTTCGTAAAGGGGGTCGCCGTCCACATCGGGGCCGCTGGCCACGATCTGGACCTCGCTCTCGCCCCGCGCCGCGGGGAGCTCTGCCGGCAGTTCCTTTTGCAATTCCGCCAGGGACTGGCCGCTCGCGAAGGCCCAGTCGGCGAGGAAGATTTCGTCGAGCAACCGGACGGCCGGTCCTTCGATGCCGGCGCCGAAGTCGCGCCACCGGCGCTTGAGCGGAGTCGGGCCCATGTATTCGATGGCGAGGTTGCGTCCGCCGAGCGCGGCGATGCGGTGGTCGAAGATGGCAACTTTGCGGTGATTGCGCAGGTTGGCCGAGCCCCGGGTCTGGAGCGGCATCACGGGCATGAACTTCGCCACCTCCCCGCCGGCCTGCCGGAGCGGGTCGCAAAATCCACCGCTGGTCATAAAGCAGCCCAGGGAGTCGAGCAACAGGCGCACCTTCACGCCTTCCCGGGCACGCTGGGTGAGCAGCTTGACGAGGCGTTTGCCCACGGCATCGCGGCCGAGGATGAACGTCATCAGGTGGATGCTGTGCTTGGCTTCACGGATGTGCTCTTCGAGCAGGGCAAAGGCTTCCTCTCCCGAGGTGATGAATTGCACCCGATTGCCACCCAGTGGCGGGCAGGCGCCATTGAGGGTGAGTACGCGGGCGGCAAAGGTGTCGGCGGAGGCTCCGACGGCGGCGCCGGGAACGACCGGGCAGAGCCGGGCCTTGCGGGCGGCGAGTTTTTTGATCTTCCGGCCGCCGAACAGCAGGTAGATGGGCACGCCGAGCCAGGGGATGAAGGCGATGGCGAACAGCCAGGCGAAAGTATTGCCCGGCTGCTTGCGCTCGCTCATGAGGCGCGCGATGGCGAGGAAAGCCAGGAGGAAGCCCAACACGGTGAACAAGTGGGGCAGGAGGGCACCGCTGATCGGGTGCGCCATCACCGATTCGTAGGCCTGCCTTAGTGTTTCCATGACGGGCACAGACTCGACGGGCTGGGCGACGTTGGCAAGCGGGGCCGCTCCGCGGATTTGCCCGGGCCAAACGCAAAAAATCCCGCCGCCTTTTCAGGTGACGGGACTTTTGTAAAGTGGTGGTGGAGACTGGAGTCGAACCAGTGAACGGCAAGAGCCGAATTGATTTACAGTCAACGTCCTTTGACCACTTGGATACTCCACCGAACCAAAAATGAACGGTGAAGGTATGGGGGCGATTCCGGCTTTGCCAAGAGGTTTTTTGCAAATCCAGCGGACGACCTAAATCACGCCCGATTCGCGAAAACTGTAGTAACCCATGCCGCGTGGATCGGCGGCAGACTGACCCACAATCACATGGTCCAGCAGGTCGATATCAAGGGTCTTGGCCGCCTCGCGCAGCTGCCGCGTGACCTGTACATCGGCGGCACTGGGCGCGGGATCCCCGCTCGGGTGGTTGTGCACGCACACGACGGCGGTGGCCCCGTGATGAATGGCCTCGCGGAAGACCTCGCGGGGATGAGCCAGGCTGCTGGTCGCGGTGCCCGAGGTGACTTCAACCTGCTTGATCAGGCGGTTTTTCCGATTGAGGCAGAGCACCCAGAACTTCTCCACGGCCAGTCCGGTGACGAGCGCCTGGAAATGCCGGTGGATCAACTCCGGGCGGTTCAGCACGGGGTTGGGGTCGTCGGTGGTGCCCAGCACCCGTCGGGCTATTTCCATCACGGTGATCAACTGCAGCGCCTTGATGCGTCCGATGCCCTTGATCTTGCGGAAGTCGGCTTCGCGCCAGCGCATGAGTCCGGCCAGTGAGCCCGCCTCCGTGATCAGCTGCTGGCTCATGCCCACGACACTCAGGCCCTTCTGGCCGCTGCGGAGCAGCATGGCGAGTAATTCGGTGTCACTCAGGGCACCGGCCCCGTGTTTCTCGAGGCGCTCCTGGGGACGCTCGCCGATGGCGAGATCCTTGACGCGCGGTGTCGGGTAGGGATTGGAACTCATGGGCCGGGTGCTTTCGCCCGCTGGCCCGCGAGCTACATCCTCAGAAGTGCTTTACGTAGGCGTTGCGTCGGAGCTTCTCGAGCCAGCGCTCGGTGGCTTTGCGGGAACCTTGCTGGACAAGCGAACGCTCGATTTCCGGCCGGACCTCGTCGATCGGCAGCGTGCCCGCGTATTTGCGATCCTCGGCGAAAAACAGGAAGGCGCCCTCGGGGGTGATGAGCGGCTCGCTGCGTTCGCCCTTCTTGAGGGCGAAGATGACCTCGCTGAACTCCTTGCGCAGGTCGGAACGGCGCTGCCAGCCCCAGTCGCCGCCTTTGCCCTTGCGGGAATCCTGGCTGTACTTGCGGGCGAGGTCGCCGAAGTCGGCGCCGGCCGCCAGCTCGGTCACGATGTTGCCGGCCTTGGTGCGCAGGGCGTCGTCGGTGTCATCGGGCACACGGGCGATCTGGATCAGGCGGAGTTTAACGGAGTCCTCCTGGTTGAAGCGCTCCTTGTTTTCGTTGTAGAAGGCCTCGATGCGAACCGGGCTGACCGTGCTGCCGGTCTTGGTCTGCTGCTGGCGCATGTAGCTGTAAATCATGTCCTCCTCGATCTCCCGGCGATATTCCTTTTGCGAGATGCCGCGCGAGCGGAGGTAGGCGAGGTACTTGCTGCGATCGCCGTCGAACTGGGTGATGACCGTCTCGGCCAGCTGGTTGTCGATATAGCTGGCGGGCACCCGGCGCTTTTCGTCCTTGTAGAATTCCTTCACGATCAGGACGCGATCAATGAGGTTCTGGATGACGTCCTCCTGCAGCGACTCGAGCTTCTCGTTGAATTCCTGCTCACTGCGGCTGGTCTGCTGGATTTCCGAGACCAGCGGGCCGATTTCCCGGCGAACATCATCCACGGTGATGACCTTGTCCTCGGCGATGGCCACGATCCCGTTGGCATAGCGCAGGTTAAGATTGTCGGCGGGCGCAGGCGCCTGCTGGGCCTGCGCGACCAGGACGGCTCCGAGGAGACTGAGTGAGGCGAGAATGGTTGGGCGGGAACGGCGGAGACTCATGAAGCGGGGAGATTGTGCAGGAATGTGATCATTTCTTTCAACCTTGCAAGGGGGGTGAGGGCGGTCAAGCGGGGAAACCGGCTGCTCAATTGGATGAAATCGTCGTGGCGTCCTGAGTTGCGGAGGCATTTCAGGCGGTTGCCTTCGGTTTCGACGGACAGCAGCCCCTTTTGTTCCGCCCGGGTGCGAATTTCGGTGACGAGCAGCAAGGCGCGAACCGGTTCGCCGAACTTGCCAAACCGGTCACGCAGCTCCTGCTCCAGGTCCCGGACCTGCTTGGGGTTCTCGGCGAGGGCCAGCCGCCGGTAGAAATCGATCCGCAGGCGCGTTTCCCCGATATAGTCCGGGGTCAGCCGGGCTTGGATGCGGTCCACCACACCCTCACTGCGCTCCGCCTGCCGGAGGGCGCTGAAGCTGCCGGTGGCTTCGGAACGGGTGGAGTCGGCGCCCTCGCCGACGAACACGAAATCGAGCTTCACGCTGGCCCGCACGTGCGCGGCGTGCTTGTCGCCCTTGAGCCGGGCCACGCTTTGCCGCAGCAACTGGCAATAGAGCTCGAAACCGACGCCGACGATGTGCCCGCTCTGCTCTGCGCCGAGGAGATTGCCCGCGCCCCGCAGCTCCAGGTCGCGCATCGCGATGCGGAAACCCGCGCCGAGCTGGTTGTGTTGGCGGATGGCGGTCAGGCGCTGGCGCGCGAGGTCGAGGAGGCGGGTGTGCCGGTGCAGCAGCAGGTAGGCGTAGGCCTGGTGCTTGAACCGGCCGACGCGACCCCGCAGCTGGTAGAGCTGCGACAAACCGAAACGATCGGCGCCCTCGATGATGAGGGTGTTGCAATTCGGGATATCAAGGCCGCTCTCGATGATCGTGGTGCAGACCAGCACCTGGTATTGGCCCGCGACGAAATCCGTCATCATCCGTTCCAGGCCGTCCGCCCCCATCCTGCCATGGCCGACGCCGATGGTGAGGTCCGGCAGCAATTCGCGCAGCCGCGCGGCGACGCGGTCGATGCTGACGACCCGGTTGTGGAGGTAGAACACCTGGCCGCCGCGCCGGATCTCGTGCCGGATGGCCTCGACCACGAGCTTTTCGTCGTAGCTCTTGACGATCGTCTGGATCGGCAGGCGGTTGACCGGGGCGGTCTCGATCGTGCTCAGGTCGCGCGCGCCGGTGAGGGCGAGATACAGGGTGCGGGGGATCGGCGTGGCACTCATGGACAGCATGTCCACGTGCGCCCGCCAGCGCTTGAACACCTCCTTGTGCTTCACGCCGAAGCGCTGTTCCTCGTCCACGACCACGAGGCCGAGTTCGCGGAACTTCACGTCGTCCTGAATGAGCCGGTGGGTGCCGATGATCACGTCGATCTTGCCCGCGGCGAGGGCGGCGAGGATGCCTTCCTGCTCCTTGCGGGTGCGGAAGCGGCTGAGCATCTCGATGGCGACCGGGTAGCCCGCCATGCGCTCGCGGAAGGTGTTCAGGTGCTGCTGCGCGAGCACGGTGGTCGGTACCATCACGGCGACCTGCCGGCCGCCCATGACCGCCTTGAACGCGGCGCGGATCGCCACCTCGGTTTTGCCGAACCCGACATCGCCGCACAGCAGGCGGTCCATCGGGCGGGTGCGCTCCATGTCGGCCTTGGCGTCCACGATGGCCTTCAGCTGGTCGGGAGTCTCCGTGAACGGGAAGGCCGCCTCGAACTCCCGCTGCCAGACCGTGTCCGCGGCGAAAGCATGGCCCGGCTGCGCCTCTCGCTTGGCCTGGATCGCCAGCAACTCGGCGGCGAGGTCGAGCGTGGATCGCTCGGCGGCCTGCCGGGCCTTTTCCCAGCGGCCCGAGCCGACACGACCGAGCTGCGGCTTCGCCTTGGAGAGGCCGACGTAGCGGCTGATCAGGTGCGATTCCTGCAAGGGCACGTGGAGCGTCACCTTGTCGTCGAATTCCAGCGAGATGACTTCGCGCACGCCGTCGCGCGTCTCGAGCTTGGTCAGCCCGCGGTATTGGGCGATGCCGTGCTGCAGGTGGACGACGAAGTCACCTTCGACCAGCTCGGAGAAGTCCAGCAGCTGGTCCACGGTGGATTGGATGGCGATGGCGCGTTTCGGGGCGAACCGGCGCACCCGTCGCCGGCCAAAGATCTCGGTCTCGCTGACGACCACCAGGCCTTTGGGTAGGGTGGCGAGTCCCTTCGCCGCCGCGGCATCCTCGGCGCGGAGCGGAGTCCGCGCCCTACCTGGCCGAAACGTCCGCCGGAATCCCTCGCCCAGCGTGCCACGCAGAAAGCGGGGCTTGAGCTTCTTCAGCCCCTTGTCCTCGGCCAGCAGCTCGCGGACGCGCTCCTCCTCTCCTTCCTTCGAGATCACGAAATCAACCGCGTAGCCCTCCTGCTGCCACGCGGCGACCTTTTCCAGAAACTGTCGCCGGGCCTCGTCTTCGGCCTGCAGGCGCTCGTGGGCAATCAACCTTTCCTCGGGATAGGAGCGGTGATGCACCAGCGATTCCGTATCCCAGGTTTCCTCGCTGGTCGCGTGGTCGAACAGGTCGCTCGCCAGGTCGAGGTCGCCGAGACCAAAGAGGCCGGCGCAGGAATGGGCCAGCTGGGACAGAAATGGAGTCAGGGCGGCGAGTCCCTTCGCCGCCGTGTCTTCTTCGGCGCGGAGCGGAGTCTGCGCCCTACCTGTTTCTTGCAAATCGAACAGCTCCTCCAGTTCCTTGGGCTCGAGCAGCACGGTATGCGCCGCG
This sequence comes from Oleiharenicola sp., assembly GCA_031390295.1. Classification (GTDB taxonomy): domain Bacteria; phylum Verrucomicrobiota; class Verrucomicrobiia; order Opitutales; family Opitutaceae; genus Lacunisphaera. The sequence continues at coordinate 3,094 of JANMTJ010000686.1, read as the reverse complement.
GGAGTCAGGTAGTCGAGCAGGCTGGCTTGGGGCGCACTGGCGTGCAGCCGGGGTGCGGCCGTGAGCGAGATGGTCGCCACGGCCTCGCCCGAGCGTTGTGTGACCGGGTCCAGGGTGCGGATGTCCTCCAGGGTGTCGCCGAAGAAATCCAGCCGGAAGGGTTGGTGGGCGGTGATGGGATAAACGTCCACGATGCCGCCCCGGACGGCATATTGGCCGGGGGCCTCGCATACGGCCTCACTGTCGTAGTCGTAGGAGTGCAGTAGTTCGAGCAGGCCTTGGAACGGACGGGTCTCCCCGCACCGCAGGATGACCTCCCGTGACGCAAAGTCCGCCATCGCTGGCACTGGCTGCATCACGGCGCCGGGCGTGGCGAGGATGATGAGCTGAGAGTTGTCCCGTTGCGGCGTGCTCGCCGCCCGGGATGCGTCCGCAGAACTCGCGCGCCATTCGTCGCGATTCTGCGGCGCAGGAGCTGAGAGTTGAGAGCTGGATACAGTGCGCAGCCTGCTCAGCACGGCCAGCCGGTCGCTCGCGGCGTTGAAAGCCTCGCGCAGTTCCCGGCTGTCCGCCTGGGCCTCGGGGAAGGCGAGGATTTCCAGGGCGGTCGGGCTGCCGGCCGCGGCATGAAACAGGGCGATGTCCTCGGCGAGCGAATCGGTCTGCGCCGCCTCCTCGTGCAGGACGAGCCAGACGGGGGCGGGGTGTTGCCGGAGCAGTTCCGCCAGGGCATGGGGGTGCGCTGCCGGACAAACACCGGTGATCCTGACACGCGGAACGGAATTTACTGCTGGCAAAACTAGCGCGGAAACGCGGAAGGACGGAACGATTACCAGAATCCCCGGCAGCGCAATTCCGGGATTACGCTATTTCGTGGTCCCGCGAGCCTCGGCCCGCAGGGTGGCCAGGGCCACGCGGGCGGCGGCTTCCTCCGCCACCTTCTTGGACGGACCGGAACCGGAGCCAATCTTGCGCTCGTTGAACAGCACATCGACCTCGTAGATGCGGGCATGGCGGGGACCGGTGGTGGCGCTGACCAGGTAGGTGAGGGCCGTATTGCCGTGCTCGGGTTGCACGAGCTCCTGCAGGCGTCCCTTCGGATTCTCCGCATCCTCGGACAGGATGAGACGATCGGCGAGGGGCCCATACCAGCCGAGGACCCGTGCCTGGGTGGTGGAGAGATCGCTATCGAGATAGATGGCGCCGACCAGCGCCTCAAAGGCATCCTCGAGGATCGAGGCACGCTGTCGGCCACCTGCGGCATCCTCGCTTTTGCTGAGTCGCAGGCTGGCGTCGAGGCCGAGGTCGCGGGCCATCTGGGTCAGAAATTCGCCCTTGGAAAGCACGGCACGGCGGCGGCTGAGCACGCCCTCGCGCTCGGCGGGATAGTCACGGTAGAGGGCGGCGGTGATGATGAACTGGAGGACGGAGTCACCCAGGAATTCGAGGCGTTGGTTATGTGGGGCGGCGGCTGGATCTTCCTGCAGGTAGGAGCTGTGGGTCAGGGCCTCGACCAGCAGAGCCGGTTTCAGGAACTGGTAGCCGATTTTCCTTTGCAGGGCCGAAATTTTGGCGGGCGCGGGCATCGGGTTCAGGAGCTGGCGCTCGAATAGCGGCGGAGTCCGCGATGGAAAATGACCACGGCCAGGGTGAACCAGATCGCGGTGATGGCCAGCAGCCAGCCGACAATCTTCAGGTCGAAGCCGTGCAGGAGGATGCTGGCCGGGGCGTTGCTCACGATCACGACGGGCAGGACCCACACAAAGGCGATGTTGGCCAGGCCATGGAAGGCCTGCCGGGGCAGCCGGGAGAATTCGCTCAGCGTGAAGTAGCTGCCCTCGATGCCCTGCGCACTGGTGATCCAGAACGTGGGCGTGATGCACAGCACCAGCATGCTGTAGTGGATGATGACGCCGCAGGCCACGAGCAGCGCGTAGAGGGCGAGGTCCATGGCGCCCGGATTCAGACCGAGCTGGCGCGCGGAGTAGTAGACGACGGACAGGGCCACGAGGGAGTTGATCAGGCTGTCCGGGTCGATCTTCCGGGTCGTGGCCATGAACATGACGTTGCCCGGCTGGGCGAGGAAGAAGTCGAAGTGGCCGCTGCGGATGTTGCGGCCCATCTCGAAGATGCTGCTCCAGAAAAACCCCATCAGGAAGCGCTGGATCAGCAGCGAGGTGCCGACGAGGAGCATCATCTCGTACTTCGACCAGCCGGCGACCGAATCGGTGTGCTGGTAGATGACGGAGATCATCAGGAGGTTGACGGTCATCCAGAACAGCTCGACCAGCGCCCAGATGAAGAAATCGCCGCGGAACATCAGCGTCCGCATGATCGAGTAGCGGGCGGAGGTGAGCCAGAGGCGGGCGTAGTGGGAGAAAGAGTACATGGTCAAATCGTACTCATACTCCTTCTCGTTCTCTCCAGGCGGACCCGGGAGAATGAGTAAGAGAACGAGGTACGAGAAAGAGCTTGATCATACTATCCTCCCACCGCGGTGTGGAGGCGCAGCCCGCGCCGCCAGAGGAGCTGGCCGATCGCCATGATCACCAGGACCCAGCAGGCCTGGATCAGGAGACCGTGGAGGACTGCCGAGGGGTCGTTGAGCCGGCCGGTGAAAATCGCGACGGGGAAATACATCTGGTAGTAATACGGCAGGTATTGCGAGATGCGGAAGAGCCACTCGGGCATCAGGTCGAGCGGGAAAATCTGTCCGCCGAGCACCGATTCCAGCGCCATCGAGAGGATCACGAGGCCCTGGATCTCGAGGAACCAGAAGCTCATCAGACCAAAGCAGTAGGCGATGCCGAACTGGATGAGCGCCGACATGACCAGGGCGGGCAGGCCGAGGGTCAGCCGCCACCAATCCGGCGGGATCACGAGATAGTCCTTGAGCAGCGGATAGCTGACGAGCACCGGCAGCAGGATCAGCAGGCCGGTGACGAGCCGCGCGGACAGGTAGATGCTGAAGCGGTAGGCGAAGTAATTGACCGGCTTGAGCAGGAACTGGTTGATCAGGCCGTTGCGGATGTCCTCGCTGATCTGGTAGTCCTCGTTGAACGCCCCGATCATGAATTGCACGACGATGAGCGCG
>JANMTJ010000674.1:0-2885 GCA_031390295.1 Oleiharenicola sp. | reverse complement strand
ATCTGGCCCAAGGTCACGACCGAGAACCTGGCCGAGCTCACCGACATTGCCGGCTATCGCTCCGAATTCCTGAAGATGTTCGGCTTCGGACTCCCCGGCCTGGACTACGACGCCGAGGTCGAGCCGCACGTACCCATGCCGTAAGCCGGCGCGCCATGCGCGTCATCCTCCAACGGGTCACCTCCGCCAGCGTTACCATTGACGCCTGCGTTGTCGGGCAGATCCAGCGCGGTCTGCTGGTATTCGTCGGCATTGAGAGCGCCGACACCGCGGCTGATGGCGAGTGGCTCGCCGGAAAAATCGTCAAGCTGCGCATCTTCACCGATGAGTCAGGCCAGATGAATCATTCCATCGTGGACATCGACGGCGGCATCCTGCTCATCAGCCAGTTCACCCTTCACGCCAGCACCCAGAAGGGCACCCGCCCGTCATTCAGTGCCGCCGCCCGTCCCGAACTGGCCCGCCCGCTCTATGACCGCTTCACCGCCCAGCTCACCGCCGCCCTGGGCCGGCCCATCGCCACGGGTGAATTTGGCGCCATGATGCAGATAGCGCTGGTGAATGACGGCCCCGTGACCCTGATCATTGATTCCAAGCAGCGGGATTGATCCGCCATATTTACCATGGAACCATGGCACAAAGTGAGTATCCTATTGTCGTAAATCCCACCATGAGAACCACCCCCATCCTATTCCTCGCCGCCGCGCTGATCGCTGGCGGCTGCCAATCGGCTCAGACCAGCTCCGCCCCGGCCAAACCGGACAATGTCGCGGTTAATTTCCATGAGGCCGACAAATTCACCGACGTACGCGAATCCTTTGGCGACAGCTCCAGCCAGCACTACCTCGACCTCTTGAGCGAACACCTGCAGCGCAAGGCCTCGGCCCTGCTGCCAGATGGCCAGAAACTTACCGTCACCTTCACCGACATAGACCTGGCCGGGGATTTCCTCCCCCTGCGGTCCAGCATGCAGGATGTCCGCGTCATCAAGGATATTTACATGCCGCACATGTCCCTGAGCTTTAAAATCACGGATGCCGACGGCAAGGTGATCAAGGAGGGATCGCGCCGGCTGACTGATCTCAATTTCATGAACAACCTCGGCCTCATTGGGCGGAATGAGCCCCTGTATTACGACAAGGCTCTCCTCTCCGACTGGGTGAACAAGGAGATCAAATCGTAAGTTCGCCCTCCCTTGCAGAACACCATGCCCGGCTGACCCGCCGGGCATTTTTTTTGCCAAAAAATCAGCCCTCAAACGCGGCGACGCTGAGTGACTTGCCGTTGTCCTTCGCGCCAAGCTGCAGAATGAATGGGGCGGCGATTTTGGCCCAAGCCGTGGCCTTGGGATAGCTGGAGGCGCCATCGGCCCAGCATTGGCGCAGCATGTCCGTGTCGATCACCCCCGGATTCAACGGTACGGCGGCCATGCCCTTGGGCAGTTCCTGGGCCAGCGCCAGGGTCAATCCCTCCATGGCATACTTCGTGGCGCAGTAAGGTGCCACCTCGGGCGCAGTACTCCTTCCCCAGCCCGAACTGAAATTGACGATGATCCCGCTTTTTCTCGCGACCATCGCGGGGACAAAGTGACGGATGACATTGGCCACCCCCTTGATGTTGACGTCGATCAGCCGGTTGAACTCGCCGGCCGGCACCTGCCAGAGCGGCGCGAGGGTGTTCATCAGCGCGGCGTTGTTGACCAGCAGATCGGGGGCGCCATGGCGGGCCAGCACGTGCTCGGACCAGAGCGCCACCTTGTTCTCCTCCGCGACGTCCAGCGCCGTGAAATCGTGCGGCGCGGGATGCATGAAGCGCAGGTTGAGTATTTCCGCACTGCGTCCGCAGCCGATGACCGTATGCCCGTTGGCGATATACCACTCGGCCAGGGCGCGGCCGAGTCCGCGTGTGACGCCCGTGATGAGGATGGTCATGGGGAAAGTAGTGGGTGGTGAGTAGCGGGTAGCGAGTAGAAATTCAGATCCACCGTGGCAGCAATGCTCACTCCACACTACTCGCTGCTCGCTCCTAGAAAATCACCGCGTCTGCAGCCGGATCTTGTTCAAGCCGTGCTTGCGGCAAATATCCATCGCCTGCAGGGCGTAGCGCAATTCGGCGGTCTCGTCGGAACGGACCAAAACGGTGATGTCCTTGCTGACCCGGCCGATTTCCTTGGCCAGTTGCTCGAGGGTTTCCATGGTGGCCGGTTTGCCGTTCACCTCGATCTTCCCTTCCTTGGAAACGCTGATGGTGAAGGATTCCTTCAACTCGCTTTTCCCCGCTGTCTCGGCCTTGGGCAAGGTAAGGTTCATGGTCGTGATGGACCGGAACTGCATCGTGACGAACGCGAAGAAAATCAGCATCACCAGCACGTCGATCAATGGCACGAGATTCAATTCGGGCCGGCGGCGTTTCCTGCGCAGGAGTACGCTCATGACTTCGAGTGATGCACCAGCACCCGCTCGAGCAGCAGGTCGATCCGCGCGGCATAGTTCTCGACCTTGCGCTGCAGGAAACCGGCGCCCACCAGCGACGGGATCGCGATCGCGAGGCCGATGACCGTGGCTGATAGCGCCAGGGCCACGCCTTTCGTGAAGGCCGCCGGATCAGGCAGACCGGTCTCGGGCGAAATTTGTGAGAACACCTGCAGCAGGCCGGTCACGGTGCCGGTCAGGCCGATGAGCGGGGCCGCGGCGTAGATGACCTCCAGGTAGGGAATACCCCGTTCCATGCGGTTGAGTTCGAGTCGGGCAAAGGCCTTCACGGCCTCGGTGTCCGTCTTGTGGGTGTTGGCAAACTCCATGACACGTGCCAGCACCGAATGCCGCCCACCGGGGTGCGGTTTGCCCTCCACGATGGAGTCGACCAGGTCGGCCGGCAGCACGGCA
>JANMTJ010000660.1:0-7803 GCA_031390295.1 Oleiharenicola sp. | reverse complement strand
ATTCACCCTTGGAGCCCGCGGTCCCCGGCTCTAGACCCATTTCCAGTCGCCCATGAAATTCCCCGCCTGGCTGCGTATCGTCACCTGGACCCTGGTCGTTGCGCTCGGGGTCGGGGCCATCGGCGTGCTGGCCTGGTCGCGGGGCGAACCGGTGAGCGCGCTGTGGATCGTGGTGGCCGCCGGGTGCGTGTTCGCGGTCTCGTACCGGTTCCACTCGGCGTGGCTGATGGCGAAGGTGCTGACGCTCGACGAGCTGCGGGCGCCGCCGTCCGTGGTGAAGGAGGACGGGAAGGACTTTGTGCAGACGAACAAGTGGATCGTCTTCGGGCACCACTTCGCGGCGATCGCGGGGCCGGGGCCGCTGGTGGGCCCGGTGCTGGCGGCGCAGTTCGGCTTTTTGCCCGGGATGCTCTGGATGCTGGTGGGCGCGACGCTGGGCGGTGCGGTGCACGACTGCGTGATCATGTTCTGCTCGGTGCGCCGGGGCGGCAAGTCGCTCGGCCAGATGGTGCGCGACGAGGTCGGGCCGTTCGCCGGCATCGTGGCGCTGGTGAGCATCATCGCGATCATGATCATTCTGCTGGCGGTGCTCGGGCTGGTGGTGGTCAACGCGCTGGCGGAAAGCCCCTGGGGCCTGTTCACCATCGCGGCAACGATGCCCATCGCGGTCGTGATGGGCTGCGCCATGCGCCATGGCGGGCACAGCGGCCGCTGGCTGATCGGCGTGAGCGTGTTCGGCGTCGGGGCGTTGCTGGCGGCGGTCTGGGGCGGCCAGTTCATCCAGGGCACGGCCATGGAGGGCTGGCTCACGCTGCGCGGCACGACGTTGGCGTGGTGGATCATCGGCTACGGCATCTTGGCCTCCATTTTGCCGGTCTGGCTGCTGCTCGCGCCGCGCGACTACCTGAGCACGTTCATGAAGATCGGCACCGTGGCCGCGATGGGCGTGGCGATCATTTTCCTCGCCCCGATGCTCAAGATGCCGGCGCTGACGAAGTTCATCGACGGCAGCGGTCCGGTGGTGGCGGGGCCGTGGTTCCCGTTTGTCTTCATCACCATCGCGTGCGCGGCGGTGTCGGGGTTCCACGCCCTGATCGCCTCGGGCACGACGCCGAAGCTGCTGATGCGCGAGAGCCACATCCGCGTGGTGGGTTACGGCGCCATGGTGACGGAGATGGTGGTGGGCCTGATGGCGCTCATCGCCGCCTGCGCGATGGAGCCGGGCGAGTATTTTGCCATCAACATGAAGGGCGAGGCGGCGGTCGTGACCGCAAAGGTCACCGCGCTGGGCTTTCCCGTGACCACGGCGCAGATGGCGGACCTGGCCGCCAGCGTGGGGGAAAAAACCATGATCGGCCGGACGGGCGGGGCACCGACCTTCGCCGTGGGCATGGCGCAGATGTTCGCCGGGGTGCTCGGCAGCAAGGGGGCGCTGGCGCTGTGGTATCACTTTGCCATCATGTTCGAGGCGCTCTTCATCCTGACGACGATCGACGCCGGCACGCGGGTGGGGCGATTCATCGTGCAGGACCTGCTCGGGCTGTTTTCCAAGCGACTGGGCGACACGCGGTCGTTGGCGGGCAACACGGTGGCGACCCTGCTCTTTGTCGGCGCCTGGGGCTGGTTCCTTTACCAGGGCGTGGTCGATCCGCTGGGCGGCATCAACTCGCTCTGGCCGATCTTCGGCGTGGCCAACCAGCTCCTCGCGGTCATCGCGCTCGCCCTCGGCACGACCGTGCTGATCAAGATGGGCCGGGTGCGTTATCTGTGGGTGACGCTCGCCCCGCTGGCGTGGCTGATGGCGGTGACGATGACGGCGGGCTGGATGAAGATTTTCAGTCCGGCCCCGGTGGGGTTCCTGGCCCTCGCCCGCGGTCTGGAGGCGAAAGTCGCCGCCGGCGGCCCGGCCGCCGAGGTGGCGGTCTGGCAGGCGCAGATTTTAAACAACCGCATCGACGCGGCGGTCACCGGGACCTTTATGGTCCTCGTGCTGCTCGTGGTGGCGGCCAACGCGCGGGTGTGGTGGCAGCTGCTCGCCGGCCGTCGCCCGGCGGTCCTGCACGAGGAAGCCTATGTGCCGCTGGCGCCGGCCAGGGTGGTCAAGTGATCCGCATTGCCGTCATCGCCGACACCCACGACTGGCTGCCGCCGGGTTTGCCGCAGCGGCTCGCGGCGGCCGATGAGATCTGGCACCTGGGCGACGTGTGCGAGCCGGACACGCTGGTGGAACTCGAACAACTGGGCAAACCGTTGCACGTCGTGCTGGGCAACAATGAGTGGCACCACCTCTGGCCGCTGGAGCTCCGGCTCGAGCGCGCCGGCCGGAAGTTTCTCCTCACGCACATCCCGCCGGCGCGGGCCCCGGCGGGGGCCGAGATCGTGCTGCACGGCCACACCCATGTGCCGCGCGACGAGACGGACGAACACGGGGTGCGCTGGCTCAACCCCGGTTGCATCAGCCGGCCGCGACGGGGAGCCCGGGCCGGATTCGCGTGGCTTGAGCTGGAGCCGGACCAGCCGATCAACTGGCGGCTGGAAACTCTCTGAGCATCGGGTGGCAGGAGCGGCATCAGGCCGCGATCCAAAGCGGCCCTACCGCACAGTGACGGGAGCCTTTTGGTACGGGAAGCGGCCGACGGTGACGGTGTCGGGCGGGGCGATGGCGGCGATAATGCCGAAGGAAGTGATGATGCAGGCCACGTTGCCGCGGCGGCCGGCGCGGGCCTGCTCGGCGATGCGCGGTGGGGTGGGCTTGCCGTCCTTGCCGATGGCGCCCAGCAGCACCCGGCCGTCGGTCTGGATGATCACGAGGCTGCTGCCCGGCTTCTTGTCGGTGGAATAGCTGCCCGCCACGGTGGCGAAGATCGAGGCCTTTTCCGAGGAGGAGGTCACGATGGTCACATCATCCGGCACGTCACTGAGCCGTTTCTGGGGCAGGCCGAAGCGCAGGCCGATGGCCACCAGGAGCACCGCCATGGCGAACAGGCCGGCGACCTCAAGGATTGAGCGAAGGGGGCTGGTGCTCGCGCTGGCTCCGCGGGAGCCGCGCGCCGGGGACTTCGCCGTCGCGGCGGAGGCACTGCTTTGGAAAGGGGGAAGATCCGCGATATCGGCCGGGGTTTCGGCCATCCAATAATCATCGAACAACGACACGCTCTTGTGGACGCGGATGCGCCCCTGATAGACGGTGATGCGGTAGCTCCGGTCGTTGCGATGTACAATGAGGCCGGGCTCCGTCTTGGGGCTCACCGAGGTGTCCACCTTCAGGAGCTTGCCGGCCAGCCGGATGATCTCCTCCAAGGGATGACTGCCATACTCCAGCTTTTCCGACGCCGGAGCCACCGCCGAGGCATCGGGGGCCAGATAAACCAGGGTGATGCGATACAAGACGTTCATTTTTCGATGATGAGCACCAAGGAGAAGGTGGAGCCGACCTGGATGGTCCCGGTCTCGAGGTTGCCGTCGTCCATCTGCTTATCGAGCATCGTGAGCATTTCCTCGTCATCGCTGACGGGATTGCCGGTGGCGCTCTCCACAATGAGGGCGGCCTTGGCCGTGATGCCGTCGGCCGACACATCGTAATTCCACTTGTAGACGCCGCCGATGGGGGTCCGGTAGATGAAATTGGACGGCAGAACATTAACGAGCTCGGCAGGGATGACCTGCGGGTCGCCATTGGCGGGCCAGCGGCCGTTCTGCAGGGTGTAGGCTTGGATTGCTCCGGAAAACTGGCGCAGATCATTTTCCAAGGCTGTCACCTTGGACCGCAAGGTGACGCGACGGAAGGCGGGGATGCCGGCGGCGGCCAAGAGGCCGATGATCACCACCACCACCATGATCTCCACCAAGGTGAATGCCCGCATCCGGCGGCTGAATAGGTTAGTTCTGATAAGACCGGGCATTATAGGGACGGATGGCAGATTAGATAGTACATTTGTCCCGCCGCAAGCCTTCTGCGATAAATCATGTCACGCGGGGTGATGGACGAGGGAGAATTCCCGTTTTCGGCCCGCTAATAACAGGTGTTATTCAATTCGGTGCGACAGTTGGTGACCGGCGGCAGGTTCACGCTGGAGTCGGGCCGGGCCGGTCGTTAGCTACGTTGTACAGTGAGCGAAGCGAACCGTGAAAATGTTCCCCTGAAATCCGCGACCGACGCCGGCCTGGTATTTGTGCGGAGCGGGCGCGCGCGGTCCTACCGTCTGACCTTGCGCAAGGACGGCGTCGCCGTCGCCACCATCCCGGCACGCGGTACCGAACCGGAGGCCCGGGCCTTTGTGCACCAGCAGCAGGACTGGCTGGCCCGCGCGCGGGTGCGGCATGCGTGCCGCCCGCGTCCGGCCGAAGTCTGGACGGTGGGCACAACGGTGCTCTGGCGCGGCGAGCTGATGGAGATCCGTGTTGCCGGGGCGGGGGACAAACCGATGGTGTGCCTCGCGGCGGATGTGTTTCGCGTCGCCGCCCTCGACGGCGACCTGCGGGTTCCCTTGGAAAAACAATTTATCCGGCGCGCCAAAATCGAGCTGCCGGCCCGCACCTGGGAATTGGCGGCGGAAACCGGCGCCGGGGTGAAGCAGGTCACGGTGCGCAACCAACGTTCGCGCTGGGGCTCCTGTTCCGCCGGCGGAACCATCTCCCTCAACTGGCGGCTGGTGCAGGCCCCGGAGGCGGTGCGGGACTACATCATCTATCACGAGCTCGTGCATCTGTGGGAAATGAACCACTCCGACCGGTTCTGGACCCGCGTGGAGCAGGTCTGCCCGGCGTGGCGCGAGGCGGAGCGCTGGTTGAAACGCAGCGGCAGCCTGGCGGGGCTGTGAGGCCGCCACCTCAGCGGATTTCGATCAGCTCAACCTCGAAGCGCAGGGTGGCCTTGGGCGGAATCGGGCCCTTGCCCTTTTCGCCGTAGGCCAGCCACCACGGGATGAGCAGCGTGCGTTTCTCCCCCTTCTTTATCGTGAGAAAGGCCTCGTCCCAGCCCGCGATGACCGCGCCGGTGCCGACGCGGAAGACATAAGGCGTACCGCGGTCGCGCGAACTGTCGAACCTGGTGCCGTCGAGCAGATAGCCGTCGTAGTGGGCGGCGATCTGCGCGCCCAGGGACGGCGGTTGGCCCTCGCCGGGCGCACGCACGAGATAGCGGAGGCCGGAGGGATTGGTGTGCGCCGTGCCATATTGCTCACGCAGGATGGCCGCGTCGGCCTCGCTGATCTGCGGGCTCTCCATCACCTGGCGCATGTATTTGTTGGCGGGCTGGTCGGTCGCACTATGGCGGCGGAAGATCCCGGTACGGGCCTGCCACGCGATGAAGACCAGAAAGAGGCCAAGGACGGCAAGGATGCCGGAGGAACGGAAGTTCATGGACGGGGGGCGGGTTCTAGGCGAAGCATCAGGGCGTCGAGCAGGGCGTCGGTGGAGTATTTGACGAGGTCGGCCGGGACGAGCGGATGGTCGGCGCCGCGGAGTTTCCGCGCCACCTCCGCATACTTCCCCGCCTGGGTCCTGGCGGCCGTAAAAAATGCCTCCTTGGCCTGGTGCAACGCCGCCCCTTCGACGAGATCGGCCCCCGTGACCGGCCGGCCGAGGAATGGTGCGGTCAGTTCGTCGCCGATCCACACGCGCCAGTCGTCCTCGTCGGCAAAGTAGGCGGCGAGCACGCCTCGCTGTGCGACACCGAGCTTTGCGGCCAGGGCGTGCATATAGGCGCCGGGCACCTTGTCCTCCGCCTCCGTCGGGGATTTGGTGAGCAGGCGGGCGACGATCTTCACGCCGGTGCTGCGCTCAAAATTGGCCAGCTTTAAGTTGAAATTTTTCGCCCGCGGCGGATCGACGGGCAGCAGCTTGTCAGGATCGTCGAAATGCGCCGTCGGGCCGGGCTCGGGGGCGCCGGAGAATTTCGCCGCTTGGGCCACAAGGGCCTTGAAGGAGGCATCGTCGGCCCGGAACGAGCGTCCCGCCGCGCCGATGCGGAGGATTTTGATGCTGAAGGCATCCTCAGCCTGGATTTTTGACAGGACCTCGAGGCCGGTGAAGACATGCCCGAAGACACTGTGCAGGTAGTTCAATCGTGTGCAGTCCCCCAGCGTGAGGAAAAACTCGCAGCTGTTGGTGTCCGGTCCGGCATTGGCCATGGAGAGCACACCGGCGGTGGCATGCCGCAGGCCGGGGACAAACTCATCGGGGAAGGTGTAGCCCGGGTCGCCGTCCTCCGGCGCCAGGGGATTGCCGCTCTGGATGACGAAGCCCGGCACGACGCGATACCACTTCAGGCCCGTGAAAAAAGGCTGCCCGTTGCGCGGGGCGATCGTGCCCTCGGCCAGGCCGACAAACGAGGCCACCGTCATCGGCGCCTGGCGGTAATTCAATTCCACGACAAAGGAACCGCGGGGTGTGGTGAACTCGGCATAGACGCCATCGGCCATTTTCTCCGTGGCCCGGAGCAGGCCGGCGGACATCAGCACCGCGAAACAAAGGAGGATCCGGGGATAGTGCATGCGGAGAGGATAGCTGCGTGCCGTCCGTCCGCCAGTCCTGTTTCCGGACTCAGAGGAACGAACAGATGTATTCGCAGAGACCGGACTTCACCTCGATCGTGAAACCGCTCTTGCCCGGCACATCGAAGTGGGTGCCGGCGGCGTAGTCTCTCATGCCGGGCTGGCCGTCGAGGGCCACGTGGCAGGCACCGGCGATGATCTCCATCCGCTCGGGGGCGCCGGTGCCGAAATGATAGCTGCCAGGATAGATGAGGCCGAGGGTCTTCTTGGCGCCGTCGGACATCAGCACGGTGTGGCTGACAACCTTACCGTCGAAATAGACGTTGGCCTTGGTGTGGACGGTGATGCCGGTGAACTGGGTGGGCAGGGACATGATGGGAAAATTGCTGGCGAGCCGGCGGGGCGAGTCAACCCTGCGCCTGATAAAGCCGGAACAGCGCCTGCGTGCCGGAGTCTTCCCAGCCACGCGCCGCCACCTGGTCGTAGAGTTTCTTTGCCTGCTGCGTGCCGGGCAGATCGAGCTTCATCGCCTCGGCGCACTCAAGCGCGAGCCGCAGGTCCTTCAGAAAATGCTTTACGTAGAAACCAGGCGCGAAGTCGCCCTTGAGGGCACGCGGCGCAAGCACGGTCATGGCGGAGCTGCCCGCGGCGCCACCCCCGATGCTCTCCAGCACCCGGGCCGGGTCGAGGCCGGCGTGCCGGGCGAACGCCAGCGCCTCGCACCAGGATATCATCACCGAGGCGATGCCGATCTGGTTGGCTAGCTTGCAGAGCTGGCCCGCGCCCGGGCCGCCGTGGAAAACGACGATCTTGCCCATCAGGTCGAACAGAGGCCGGACGAGGTTGAACGCGGACTCATCGCCGCCGACCATGATCGAGAGCCGCGCTTCCCGGGCTCCCACGTCGCCACCCGTCACGGGAGCATCGAGCGCGGCGAGGCCCTTGGCGGTCGCGGCAGCCGCGATGCGTTGGGCCAGCTTCGGGCTGGAAGTGGTCATGTCCACCAGCACGGTGCCCGGCCGGGCGTGCGCCAGCACGCCGTTGGAGCCGAAGTAGGTCTCCTTCACGTCCTGCGGAAAACCAACGATGGTGAAAACGAAATCTGCCTGCGCGGCCGCGGCCCCGGCCGTGTCGTGCCAGTGCGCCCCGGCGTCGAGGAGCGACTGGGCTTTGGCCCGGGTGCGGTTGTGGACGTGCAGGGTGTGCCCGGCCTGGAGCAGATGGCCCGCCATGCTGCGGCCCATGACGCCGGTGCCGATGAACGCGATGGGGCGCGGAGACATGCGGCGAGGTCAACACGGCGAATGCC
>JANMTJ010000628.1:0-1932 GCA_031390295.1 Oleiharenicola sp. | reverse complement strand
GAAGCAGTACGGCCTGCACGGCATCATGATCCTGCGCCATGGCCAGGTCGTCGCCGAGGGCTGGTGGGCGCCTTACGCCGCCACCGAGCCGCACATGCTTTTTTCCCTGAGCAAGAGTTTCACTTCCACCGCCATCGGTCTTCTGCAAGCCGAGGGCCGGATCAACATCCATGACAAGGTCCTGCAGTATTTCCCGGAGGACGCCTCGGCCGAGATCACCGAAAACCAGAGGAACCTGCGCATCCGCGACCTGCTCATGATGTCCACCGGCCAACACAAGGAGGACGTGGACAAGATCAATGTCATGGCGGGCGACAAGTCCGGGACCAAGCAATTCCTCGCCGCTCCGGTGAAGCAAAAGCCCGGCACGCTGTTCTACTACAACTCACCCGCCACCTTCATGCTCTCCGCCATCGTACAAAAGGTCACCGGCCAGACCGTGCGCGACTACCTTACCCCACGCCTCTTTGCGCCCCTCGGCATTCCCACCCCGGAGTGGGACCTCACCCCGCAAGGTTTCAATTTCGGCGCCTCCGGCCTGCATCTCCGCACCGAGGACATCGCCAAGTTCGGCCAGCTCTACCTCCAGCGGGGGGAGTGGGAGGGCCGGCGCCTGCTCCCCGCCGAGTGGGTTGACCAGGCCAGCGCCCGGCAGGTGTCCAACGGCAGCAATCCCGAGAGCGACTGGGATCAGGGCTATGGCTTCCAGTTCTGGCGCTGCATCCCCGGTTTCTACCGCGCCGACGGGGCGATGGGCCAGTTCTGCATCGTCATGCCGCAACACGACACCGTCGTGGCCATCAACAGCGGCACTCGCGACATGGGTGGTATCATGAAGATGGTCTGGACCAAGCTGCTCCCCGAACTGCGCGCCGCCGCCATCCCTGAAAACCCGGAGGCGCTCGCCAATCTAGCCAAACGACTTGCGAATCTGTCACTGCCCGTCACCAAGGGCGCCGCATCCAGCCCGCTCGCCGCGAAGATTTCCGGGCGTAAATACACTTTCGAGAAAAACGATGCCACCCTGGAGACCGCCTCGTTTGAAGTCGCCACCGACGGGGCCGTCACCCTCAAGGCCCGGATCTCCGGCCAGCAGGAAAGCGTGACCGCCGGCCTCGGCCAATGGCTGAAGGGCACTTTCCCGCTCACCCCGGGCAGCACCCAGCCCGTGGCCGTCTCGGGCGCCTGGACCGCCGACGACACCTACACGGTGCAAATGGCCCAATACCGCACCCCGTTCATCGCCACCTTTCGTCTCAAATTTTCCGGTGACGAACTCACCGTGGAGAGGGAGATGAATGTCGGCTTCGGCAACACCAAGCCCGCTCCCCTCACCGGCAAGGCGCTGTAGAAATCACCGGTAGGGCGGGACCGCCGGGAGACCGCCGTCCATTTCTCGGCGCGCCCAGCGGTCGCGCCCTACCTCCGGCTTACTTCAACTCGTAGGCGACGACACTGTTCTTGAAAAACGTCGGTACATAAATGATGTGCTGCTTCGCGTTGTAACCGAGATCGGCCGAGCCAATCTTGTCCGCACTGGTGTCCAGCAGGGTTTCGCGCGTGCCGTCGGCTTTCGCGTATTGGATGACGCCCGGCCAGTAGCTGATGATGAACTCATTGCCGCCGACGCCCTCGAGACCATCGCCGTTGCCTTCGACGCCGGCACTGACGAGCACCTTCGCCTTGTTTTTTCCCAGCCGGTACAGGCTGCCGTTGTCCATGAAGAAGAGTTCGCCGTCGCGGGCGTGGACTCCGTTGGGCGCCTTGAGCCCCTCGATCACGAGGGTGGACTTCCCGCCCTCGATCGCATGGATTTTCTTGTCCTTTGAATCGGAAACGTAGATCACGCCCCGGGCATCAATGCTGATGTCGTTGAGGCCGTGGGCCCCGGCGACCGCGATCTTGTCCACGATGGCGCCTTGCTCCACGTCG
>JANMTJ010000583.1:0-2439 GCA_031390295.1 Oleiharenicola sp. | reverse complement strand
CGCGCTCCTCAAGGACCACCCGCAGGGCTACATCCTCCGCACCCAGCTGCTCCGCTCCATGCGCAAGGCCTGCTACCGCGCCTCGCCCGACGGCCATTACGGCCTCAGCAAAAAAGACTACACGCACTTCACCTCGCCCATCCGGCGCTACTCCGACCTCGTGGTGCACCGCGTGTTCGACGCCTACCTCGCCAAGCACCAGGGCGGACACGGCAGCCCGACCAGCTACCGCATCGCGCAGGTGGACAACCTCGCCGAGCACCTCAGCCTCACCGATAACAACAGCACCGAGGCCGAGCGCGACTCTGTCAAGGTGAAGCTCATGGAGTATTTCGACCGCGAGGCCGAGCGGAAGAAGAAGACCGTCTTCAGCGCCATCATCACGGACGTGCGCAACCACGGCTTCTTCATCGAGCTTTCCGATGCGGGCGCCTTCGGCATGGTGCCGGTCTCCTCGCTCCAGGATGACTTCTACGTCCTCAACGGCGCGGGCACGGCCTTCATCGGCCGCAAGACCAAGCGCAAGTTCGAGCTCGGCCACAAGATCGACGTCGTCGTCATGAAGGTCGACCGCCAGCGGCGCCTGATCGACTTCACCGTGCCGTGAAGTGAATTCTCCGCGGATTACGCGGATGAACGCGGATAAATTCATTGAACCACGAAGGTCGCCAAGAACCGCGAAGGCCTGATCTGCTTCGCGCCTCTTCGTGCCTGCCAGCCATAGGGCTCCGCGCCGGCTGGCCCTTGGCGGTTAACCCTGCCTTGGCTGATTGGGTCGTTTGCCTTTCTCGCCTTTTCGTCTTTGCTGCCCCGTTCCCTCCATCCGCGTTTATCCGCGTAATCCGCGGTAAATATACCTCCCATGAAACACTACGACTTCGCCGACCAATTCCACACCCTATACGACAAGGCCGTCAAGACCTACGCCGCCGGCCAGACCGACCAGACCAAGTACTTCACCGCCGGTGAGCAGACGTTTCTCACCGCCAACGGCATTGGCATTCAGGCCATGTACGACTACGCCGAGGACCATAATGGCTACGGTGAACCCGGCTACGACCGCGCCCTCGCCATCGAGACGGTCCGCCGCGACTACTTCCTCAACGTCCAGCAGGGCAAACCTTCCACCACCGTTCTCGACGTGGCGAAGATGCCCGCCAAGACCGACGCCGTGAAGGGCATCGAGTGGCTGCCCCGCATCATCCCGAAGGCCAAGGCCAAGCTCCGCGGCGAGCTCCCGTCGAGCCTGATGTTTTCCTGCGGCGGCGACCGGCAGTTCTTCCGCGAACACGACATTCATCCCGCCGAGTTCCTCAGCCTCGTCTGGCGCAACGGCGACAACGACGCCGCCACGATCGACTGGGTCCTCAGACGTAGCACTGGCAAGTAAATGCCATCTCGTCCTTGGCGACCTTGCTCCCGCTATCCCAAGTAGTACTACTTAAACCATGGGGCCTTAGTAGTTCAGCCTGCGAGCTCGGCGGAGGCGGACGCAGGTTAGACATAGACGCAGGCCACGGTCATCTGGGCGTTTGACGCCGGCGCGGGTTTGGGCACCGTAAAGGTCACTTCCACCCCATGCCCTCCTACACCCTGAAAGTTAACGGGCAGGCCCGCACGATCAACGTGGCAGCCGACACGCCGTTGCTCTGGGCCCTGCGTGACAACCTCGACCTCGTCGGGACGAAATACGGCTGCGGCATGGGCCTGTGCGGCGCGTGCACCGTCCACCTCAACGGCGCGGCTGTCCGCTCCTGCCAGACCCCCGTCTCCGCCGTCGGCAACATGCCCGTCACCACCATCGAGGGCCTCGACCCGGCGGGCCAGCACCCCTTGCAGCAAGCCTGGTGCGACCACGACGTGCCCCAGTGCGGCTACTGCCAGGCCGGTCAGATCATGACCGCCGCCGCCTTCCTCAAAAGCACGCCCCACCCCTCCGAGGGCGAGATCGATGCCGCGATGGCGGGCAACCTGTGCCGCTGCGGCACCTATCTGCGCATCCGCGCGGCCATCAAGGATGCAGCGGGGGTGAAAATCTCCAGCACCTTGGAGGGCCCGTCTCCCGACGGGCCGCGGACGGTCAGGAGACCGTCCCTCCAGCAAGCACCGGAGGGCGCGTCATGAGCAAATCCCCTTCACTCTCACCTTCACCTTCACTCGCCGCCCCGGCGGCTCTCTCCCGGCGCGACTTCATCCGCGTTTCCAGCATGGCGGGCGGCGGCTTCGCCCTCAGCCTGGCCCTGCCGGGCGAAGGCTGGGCCCAGGTCGCCCAGGCGCTTGATGATACGGCGAAGCAGTTCACGCCGAATCCCTTCATCCGGATCACACCGGAGAACATCATCACCATCCTCGCCAAGAACCCCGAGACCGGCCAGGGCGTGAAGACCTCCCTGCCCATGATCGTGGCAGAGGAACTGGACGCCGATTTTTCCACCATCG
>JANMTJ010000581.1:0-1578 GCA_031390295.1 Oleiharenicola sp. | reverse complement strand
AGGCGCCTTCGTCGGCAGCCACTCGCCGCGCGTCAACGCCGGCGCCGGCCTCCGCCAGCGTGATCTCGGCGTCATCGCCGGCCTGCGCTACGACGGCTACGTCTGGGTCAAGCCCCTCTCGGGCAAGGCCGAGATCGAAGTGACGCTGGTCTGGGGCGAGGGCCCCAACGACCGCGCCTCAACCAAACTGGCCTTCAACGGCAGCGATTACATGAAGCAGGCCTTCTCCCTCAAGCCCAAGGCCGGCCTCGAGAAGGGTGCCATGCTGGAGCTGCGCGTCCTCGGCGGCGACGTGCTGCTCGGGCCGCCGTCGCTCATGCCGTCCGACAACGTCCAGGGCTTGCGCGCCGACACGTTGGCGTTGCTCAAGAAGCTCGCCGGCACGGTCTACCGCTGGCCGGGCGGCAATTTCACCAGCGGCTACGATTGGCGCGACGGCATCGGCGACCGCGACCGCCGCCCGCCGCGCAAGAACCCGGCTTGGACCGGCGTCGAGCACAACGACTTCGGCACCGACGAGTTCATCGCCTTCTGCCGCCTGATCGACACCGAACCGATGATCGCGGCCAACACCGGCTTCGGCGACGACTACTCCGCGGCCCAGTGGGTCGAGTACACCAACCGCGGCGCCGACACCATCGGCGGCGGCTGGCGCATCAAGAACGGTCATGAAAAGCCCTACGGCGTGAAATACTGGTGCGTGGGCAACGAGATGTTCGGCCCATGGCAGCTCGGCTTCATGCAGATGAAACACTACACGCTGAAGCACAACCTGTTTGCCAACGCCATGTGGAAGGTGGATCCCGGCCTCTCCCTCACCGCGGTCGGAGACCTCGAGACGATCAACAAGAACCACGACCCCGACCAGGTGAAGTCCGGCAAGACCTGCACGCATATCATGCTCGAGCAGTGCGCGGAGCACATGTCCATCCTCTCGGAGCACTTCTACGAGGGCCGCCTGCCCTGGAACAAGGCCGGGCGCGTCGACGCGGTCACCAACACCGGCCTCCTCCGCAATGCCATCCGCAAGAAGGCCGACGGCCACCGCAAGCTCCAGGCCAGCCTGCCCGACCTCAAGGGCAAGCTCATGCCGATCACGATGGACGAATGGAATTACTGGCACCGCGAATACGTCTACGGCGAACTGGGCTGCATCTATGACCTGCAGGACGGCCTCGGCACCGCCGCCGGCCTGCACGAGTATTACCGCCAGAGCGACCTCATCCAGATGGCGCACTATGCCCAGACGGTGAACGTCATCGGCGCCATCAAGACCACCAAGACCACGGCCGAGATGGAAACCACCGGCCTCGTCCTCCAGCTCTACCGCGAAAAGTTCGGCGTAACCCCGCTGCTGATCGACCAGACCTTCGGCCCGCTCGACGTGGCCGCAGCCCTGACCAAGGACGGCAGGACCCTCACGCTCAGCGTGGTCAACCCGACTGCCGAGGCGGTCAGCGTCAATCTCGCCGCCACGGGGCTGAACCTCGCCGGTCCGGCCGTGCGCTGGCACATCACGGGTCCCAGCGCCGAGGCGCACAACACCCCGGGCAAGCCCCGCGTGGTGGACATCGCGCG
>JANMTJ010000544.1:0-1602 GCA_031390295.1 Oleiharenicola sp. | reverse complement strand
CACCGCCGTGGTGGTCTTGCCGACGCCACCCTTCTGGTTGGCGATGGTGAAAACGGTGCAGGCCATGGGGCGATTAACCGGAAATGGCGGGGGGTAGTCTAGCGCGAAGTGCGTCTACGGGGGCAGAACCATGGCTTAGGTATGGGCCCGCCGTCGCACTGCGGGCTATGGCGAGGCACTTTTTGCACCGCAAAAAGTGGAGGCGCGGGGCGGAATCGAACCGCCGAATAGAGCTTTTGCAGAGCTCGGCCTTACCACTTGGCTACCGCACCGGGCTGAAACGAGCGCGCAACTTGGGTCAATTATTCCGGTTCCGCAAGAACTGAAATTCCGACGTCCGGATATGGCCAGAACAGGCGTATTTGACCACGGATTACACGGATGGACACGGATCGCGCCATCTCCTGCTGGCCTTTCTGGCAGTCCGATACCTTGGAATCTTCATCCGTGATATCTGTGCAATCCGTGGCTAATGAGTTTTGTTCGTCTAAATCGGCCGTTCTTCCAGCTCCTCCGGCTCGGGTTCGATCTGGTGCAGAGGCGGGACGCGTTTGAGCGAGGGCACGAGCAGGGCGATCAGGCCGGTCACGGCAATGGTGCCGAGGCCGCCGACGCCGGCCGCCATGACCGGGCCGAAGAGGGCGGCGCTGAGCCCGGCGCGCAAGGCCGAGATCTCGTTGGACGAACCGATGAAGAGCTGGTTCACGGCGGTCACCCGACCGCGGAGCGCGTCGGGCGTCATCAACTGGACGAGCGAGTGGCGGACCACGACACTGTAGTTGTCGAAGGCGCCACTGAAGAACAGGGCCAGCAGCGACAGCCAGAAAACGGTGGAGATACTGAACAAGCCGATGGCCGCACCAAAGCCGGCGACCGACCAGAGCATCAGCAGGCCGGGCCGGCGGGCGCTGGGCCGGTGGGCCGTGAACATCGCCATGCAGATCGCACCCGCGGCGGGTGCGGCGCGCAACCAACCCAGTCCGGCCGGGCCGACGTGCAGTATCTTGTCGGCATAGATGGGGAGCAGGGCGGTGGCCCCGCCCAGAATCACGGCGAAGAGGTCGAGGGCCATGGCGGCGAGGACGGTGGGATTGCGCCACATGAATTCGACCCCGGCGAACATGCCCACGGTGGGACGCGAGCTGCCGGCGGGCGGCGCGGACAGTTTCACGCCAATGAGAAGAAGTGCGAGGGCCAGCGAGGTGAATACATCCAGCAGGTAGACGGCGGAGTAGCCCCAATACGCCACGATCACGCCGCCGAGGGCCGGGCCGACGACGGTGGAAAGCTCAAAGGTACTGGCGCTCCAGTTGACAGCGTTGCTCAGGGCCGACGGTGGGATCAGCAGGGGCACGATCGCAGCCCGGGACGGACCGGCGAGCACCCGGGTGATGGCCTGCAGGAACAAAATCAAGTAGACCAGCGGGAGCGCCGGGTGGTCGAAGTTTAGGGTGGCGGGGTCGGCCTGACGTTCGAAGACCAGGGCGATGTGGCGCAGGACATCGTTGGCCTGCTGGAGCACGGCGTGCCGCGGGATCTGTGCGTGGTAATGCGCGGTGGCGGCCAGGGCGACGGAGAGCAGGGTCGAGACGGCGGCGCTGC
>JANMTJ010000542.1:0-2367 GCA_031390295.1 Oleiharenicola sp. | reverse complement strand
AAGAAGGACATCGACCTCGACGCCTGCTGGGCGACGTGGAGCGTGCCCTTTGACCGCGAGGAGGACTTTCATTTTGTCGCGACCGCTTACTACCTGAGCCCGGCGGTGCGCAGCCATTGGGAGAAGAAACTGGGCGGCCAGATCATCTGGCAGGCCACGACCATGGACATCATCGCCGACTTCCTCGACCGGCTGGCGGCGGAGCGGAACGACGGGACCAAGCCCAAGCCCGGCACCCGCTCGCCGTTCGCGCCTGCGGCCGCTGGCAGCCGTCCACCTGGGGCCGGGGGCAGCGCGAATCCGGTGCCCTCGACCGGCAGCCACATCCCCTTTCCCGTGCCCAGTAACAACAAGCCCGCGACCACCCACTAGGCCATGCCCCTCGGACGCACCCAGACGCAGATCATCGTCAAGCTCGAGGAGATGGGGAAACTCACCGCCGAGCAGAAGGCCGTTGTGCTGGCCCGGCCCGACGAGCCGACGGGAGACCAGCTCGACTCCATCCTGCAGGCGGACCATCACATCACGATGTTCCAGCTGCTCCTGGCCAAGTGCCGGGCGCTGGGCCTCGCTCCGTACAACGTCGCGCGTTACCGTGTCCACTCCGCCACGTTTGAGAAGATCGATCTGGAATTCTGCCAGAAGAACATGATTTTGCCGGTCGGGCAGGTGGGCGACTTCCTGCTCGTGGCTTTCGCCAACCCCTTCGATACCACCGTCGCGGCCAAGATCCAGGACAAGACCGGCCAGCGGGTGGTGCGCCTCCTGGGCCGCGAGAATGACATCCGCGAAAAACTCAAGAAGGACCAGGTCCACGACGAGGTGCAGTTCTCCGACGTGGTGGACCAGCTCGGCGCCCAGTTCGACGATGATGAGACCGAGATCAAGGACGAGGATCTGGAGAACGAGGATTCCGCGCCCATCATCCAGCTCGCCAACCGCATCATCGAGGACGCCTACTTCGCCGGCACCTCTGACATTCACGTCGAGCCTTGGGAGAAGGAGATCGTGGTGCGCTACCGCATCGACGGCCTCACGCAGGAAAAGCTCCGCCTGCCCGCCAAGGTCGCCGGCGCCCTCGTCGCGCGTCTCAAGATCATGTGCAACCTGGACATCGCGGAGCGCCGCCTGCCTCAGGACGGCCGCATCGTCTTCAAGCAGTACAACAAGAAGAACATCGACATCGACCTTCGCGTCTCCACCGCGCCACTCAACCACGGCGAGGGCGTGGTCATGCGTATCCTCGACAAGCAGAAGTCCACGCTGCCGCTGCCCGCGCTCGGTTTCACCGAGGCCAACCTCACGAAGTACCGCGATTGCATCCGCCAGCCCTACGGCATGATCCTGCACTGCGGTCCGACCGGCTCCGGCAAGTCCATGACGCTCTATTCGGCCCTTAATGAGGTGAACACGCCCGACGTCGTCATCCGCACCGCCGAGGACCCCATCGAGTACACGCTGCCCGGCATCAACCAGATGCAGATGCACCGGCAGATCGGTCTGACCTTCGCCGCCGCCCTCCGCGCCTTCCTGCGCCAGGACCCCGACATCATCCTCGTGGGCGAAATCCGCGACAAGGAGACGGCCAACATCGCCGTCGAGGCCGCCCTCACCGGCCACATGCTTATTTCCACGCTTCACACCAATGACGCGCCCAGCACCGTCGCCCGCCTCACCGACATGGGCATCGAGCCGTTCATGATTTCCTCCTCCCTCGTCTGTGTCTGCGCCCAACGCCTCATGCGCCGAGTGTGCAAGGTCTGCCGCGTCGCCTACGAGCCCGAGGGCCGGGAGAAGGACATGCTGCATCGCGCCATCGGCTGGTCGGGCCAGATCTACAAGGTCAACCCCAAGGGCTGCGCCAAGTGCAACAACACCGGCTACAAGGGCCGCATCGGCATCCACGAGCTGATGGTGACCAACGAGGAGCTGATCGAGGCGATCAACAAGGAGGCCGAGACGGCCGAGCTGAAGCGCATCGCCATGAAGGGCGGCATGAAGACCCTCCACCAGGACAGCATGATCAAGGTCAAGGAGGGCCTCAGCACCTTGGCCGAGGCCCTCAGCACGGTCCCGCAGGACATGGAACTGCGCGAGGGCGCCACGGTGCGCGGATAGTGGAGCCCTCGGCCCCTTTAAAGACAGGACACAGAGGTCACCGAGGATGCACGGAGTTCACAGAGCGTTTATCCAGGAATTCTCAGTGCACTCGGTTTGGTCTCCGTGTCCTCTGTGTCCAGATTGATGCATTACCTCCCTGAGTTCCTGACGATCATGGTGGCCCACGCGCTGGCCGTCGCCAGCCCGGGACCGGATTTCGCCATCGTGCTGCGGCAGAGCCTCCGGCATGGCCGGAGTACCGCCCTG
>JANMTJ010000497.1:0-12178 GCA_031390295.1 Oleiharenicola sp. | reverse complement strand
CGGCCGAGCATGGCGGTGAAGGCCAGGGTCGCGACCGCCAGGAGCGCGCTCGCCCATTGCGCCCGGGCCCGCGGCCCCGGAGCCAGGCTGCTGATCCAGCCACCCGTGAATGATCCCACGCTGAACGCCGCCAGAAACGTGGAGATCAGCCAGGCCCACACGATGAGCGACGAGCCAAAATGGGGGCTGAGGAGGCGTGAGGCCAGCAACTGGAAGCCCATGCTCAGGATGCCAAGCGTCACGACCACGAGGTAGAAGGCAAAATGCACCACAAGGATGCGAAACGTGCGGGGCCCGCCGGTTTCTGTCACCAAGATATTCCGTCGCCCGCGCTCAGCGACGCCGGCCTCCGTGACCGCGGTAGCCGCCATGATAACCACCGCGGTAGCCGCCGTGATGTCCGTGATGACCGGTGACCCAGCCGATCCCAACGCCCAGCGTCAGGGGCAGCCAGAAGTCGTCCATGGAGTCACGGTAAACATACCGGGTCCGGGGATAGCGGGGCTGATAGTGAATGAGCTCAGTCTCGGATGTAACCACCGCGACGCTGCGGGCCTTCGGCGCAACCCGGTCGGCGTTGCCCGCGGAGGACAACAGGGCGTAGCCCATGGTGGCGGTGCCGCCATCGGGATAGCCGTAAGTGATCACAACCCGGTCGCTGGTGCGATCGATGCGATTCACGGTCAGGCCGTTGGCGGCGGCGTTCTTCATGAGGTCGGCCGTCTCCGGCAGCTCGCTGAGATAGACGAGGTGGTCCACGGCCGGCAGCACGGCGGGAGGAACGGCTGGCGTCGCTGCCGCATCGGCGGCGAACGTGGACGAAACAGCGAGGGCCAGCAGGGCGAGTATAGTGATGGTTCTCATGGAGTGATTTGGTCTGTTTGTTTCCAGACATTATGCCAGAAGCTTTGTGCCGTCAAAGAGTCAGGCAAAGTGACAATCAAGGGGCAGATGGGGGATTTCGATGGGGCTGTGCGGTCATTTATTACGGGAGTTGGTTCCCGTTTTTTCGCAGATTTATTTCCGGACGGGCCGCAACCCGGATACCCCCGCCCGGTCAAAAATGGGACAATCAGTCGACCGGGCCCTCCGCCCGTCCCGACGGGTCGTCACCCGAAATCCACCATGTTACGCTGGGCCCTCATTTTCTTCGTCATCGCCATTGTCGCCGCCTTGCTGGGTTTCACCGGCATTGCCGGGGCTGCCGCCAGCATCGCCAAGATCATCTTCATGGTCTTCCTGGCCCTGCTGCTCATCGCCCTGCTGATCCTCGCCTTGGGCGGCCCGCGGCCGCCCGCCGTCTGAGTCCGCGACCCGGTCACACTTTCCCTTTCATCTCCCACACTTCATGAAAAACAAACTGCTCCATACCACCACCCTCCTCGTCACCGGCCTGGCCCTGCTGGCCCTCGGCGCCTGCTCCAAGAGCAAGCGCGAAGACGTTGCCGACAAGACCAAGGAAGTCTACCAGGACACCAAGGCCGCCGTCAAAGAAGCCGCCCACGACACCAAGGCCGCCGTGGTCGAAGGTTGGGGCAATCTCAAGGACTACACCTTCGAGAAGCGCTCCGATTTTTCCCTCAAGCTCAAGGCCCGGCAGGCCGACTTCGAGGCCGGCGTAAGCAAGCTGCGGGCGGAGTACTCCGAGGCCACCGCCAGCGCGAGCCGCAAGGCCGCGATGAACGAGCTCAAGGATTCCGAGGCCAGCTATAAGGAAAAGTTCGCGGCCATGGGCAATGCCACCGCGGATACGTGGGACGCCGCGCGCGACGATGTCGCCGCCGCCTGGGACCGGGTGCAGGCCTCCTACGCGAAAGCCCGCGCCGGGAACTAAGCCGGACCGGCAGCACAGAACACGGAGGCCTGCGGGCCTCCTTTTTTTGCGCCCATGCCCGCCGCGCCTCAGCGGGCAATGACGCCGCTCACGATCAGGAACGCGATGAGCACGCCCATGAGGCTTTCACCGGCGATGAGCCCCGAGGCCACGGGCACGACGGTCCGATCGGCGAGCTTGGGCCATTGGCGGCGGATCCACTCGGCGAGAGCCGCGCCGAGGAACATCGCGATGCAGTTGCTGCCGGGAATAACCATGGCGATGCCGAGCCCGGAGGCCGAGGGCAGCAGCGGGCGCAGTTTGCGCGGAGCGAGCTTTTCAAAAATGGCCAGGGCCACACCCAGCGCGAGGCCGGCCAGGATGGCGGTTTTCGACGTGGGATGCAGCGCGGCGATCCCGTGGGAAAAGGCCTGCGAGACGCCGGCCCAGACCACGCATGACGGCGCCGGCCAGGCCTCGCCGCCCAGCACACTCGGATCGGGCAGGATGAGGTTGAAGGCCGGCACCACGACGGCCGCCCCGGCCACGACGCCAAAGAGCTGCGCGTAGAGCTGGTGCCGGGGCTTGGCGCCGAGCAGCCAGCCGGTCTTGAGCGTGGTCAGCAGGTCGGCGGCATGCAGGCCGACGCCACCGGTGACATTGGCCGACATGATGTTGCCCGCCACATTGCCGGGCGTGATGATGCCGTAGATCATCTGGGTGACGGGACCGAGCGCCTTGGTGGGCGTGACATCGGTCTCACCGGTCACGCGCGCGGCCACGAAGCCCATGACGACGGCCAGCGGCACGGCGACAAGTCCGGCCCAGAGCGGAATCTGGAACAACCAGACCATCAGACCCGTGACGATCGGGGCGAGCGCGATAAAGCCGACCGGGAACCACCACTCCGGGCACTCCACGGCGGCGATGCCGTTTTCGGCTTCATCAGCGGAATTATTGCGGAAGATGCGGGCCAGGCCCGTGAACGAGCGCGCGATGCTCTTGTAATCGAGCGCGAAGGATGTGAGGCCCGAGGCGACCAGAATCGCGGCGCCCGGCCAGAGGGTCCAGGCGACGATGGCCTTGTAGCTGACCGTGGTGATAATGCCGTTCGCGATGAGGGCCGGGGCGAGGACGGCGTAGGTCAGCAACCCGCCGAGCAGCAACGACCAACCCGTGCGGAAACTCATGAGCGCGCCACCGCCGATGAGCACGACCTCGGCCTTGAGGGAGATGGTCCACTCCGCCAGCGCCCGGCCGGCCAGCGTCACCGGCAGACCGAAGGTGGCCGGGATCCAGTGCCAGGCATCGCGGAACAAGGTGAGGATCGCCGCCAGGACCGCGGAACCGGCCAGCCACGCCGCCTTGCCCATCCCCCCGCCGGCGGCGGCATCGTGGATGGAACGGATGGTCTCGGCCGTGGCCGTGCCCGTGGGGAAGGCCAGGCCCTCGTGGTTGATGAGCTGGCGCTTGATCGGGATGGCCGCAAAGACGCCGAGCGCGGCGATGACGCCAAACCACGCGATCATCGGCAGCGGGTCGGGCCGGACCGTCGTGATCATGAGCAGCGCTCCGAAGGCCGCCATGTTGCCCCCGCCGGTCATGAAGCCCGCACCGGAGGCGACGGTGGTCAGCGCGTTGTTCTCCAAAACGCCCAGGGGTTTCTTGACGATCCGCAGCGCCTGCAGGAGCTGGAACGACCCGAAGGCCAGGATGCAGGCGGTGAGGGTCACGCCCATGCTCCAGCCCGTCTTGAAGAAGACATAGAGGTTGGACAGGCACATCGCTCCGCCGATGAGCATGCCGACAATCACCGCCCGGACCGTGAGGTTCGCCTCGTGGGGCCGGTAGATTCGCTTGAGCCAGTCGGCCTCGCGTTCGGATGCAGGGTTGGCAGATTCCGGACCGGGGTGGACAGGTGAAGCAGGCATGCAGGGGTGGGGATTGGGCGGACCACCGGCCGGGCTTCTTGCCCGGTGGATCAGCCGGCCCGTGTTGTGTTGCGCTAACGACTACGTTGAACTGCGATCCTGAACAAGACTTAGATGCGGGGCCGGCGCTGGTGCATCTGCGCCAGCAGTTCCGGGAAGGCCTCGCGGATGGGCGACGTGGCGAGGAATTCCGCGGCCTTCTCCCTGGCTCCCCGCGTGCGCAAGCCCGCATAGACATGCAATTCGAACTGCAGACGGAGCTGCGCCTCCACCGCGGCCAGGCCGAGGGCGGCCAGCAACATCAACAATGACTCGATGGTGGAATATTTTCCCTCATGCGCATGGGTCCGCAATTGGTACCGGCCCGGGCCGGAGTCCGGCAACCGGACCAGCCGGCCCCAGGATGCAACCTCCTGCGACATCCGCGCCGCCTCGCGCCAGCTCCCGTCCAGCAGCAGCACCTGCAACCCGGCGGGTGCCTGGCCGGCGGGCAGCGGCTCGCCGCGTGGGTGCAGGATCCAGAGCGTGCGGTCCGGCGACGCAATGGTGGCGCGATCGGGCGGAGTCTCGCGCCGGAAGAGATGGGACCGGGAGGCGGGGATCACGCGGCTGATCAACCGGCCCGTGCTGGTCGGCCGGTTGAACTCGCGATGATGAATGAGCACGTCCACCTGCAACGGGCAGGTGATGGCCTGCCACCCGGCGCAGATGCACCACCGGGGTGCAAATTTGCACCGTTCGCAGCGCGGGGTGCCGGCCAGGACAACGCTTCTCGCCATGGCAACCGATCTCGCCGGGCCAGCCCGCCCAGGTCAATCCCGCCCGTATAATACTTCGCTATTTGGCCGGGGCCGGATACCTTGCAGGCATGAACAGCGCCACACCTCCTGCCCCGCGGCTTGCCGCCCTCCGCTGCTGGATGCAGGGTCGGCGGGTATACCTGGAGATTACCGAGCGGCGCACGATCAGTTTTCCCACCAGCAAGTACGACAAGCTGGCCTATGCATCGCAGGTCGAGCTGGAGAAGATCCACCTGCATGACAGCGGCCGGGTCATCCGCTGGGAATCGCTCGACGAGGAGGTCCAGGTCGAGGACGTGGCGCACAACCGTTTCATGCACACGCCGCGCTCGACCCCCTTCACCACGGCGGTGGCCGCCGCGAAATAGTCGCGACCGCCGGGGCGCTGGCACGGGAGAAGCTTTCACGGACGTCACCCGATGAAAATCCACCCTTTTCCCACCTGCGCTTTGGCTGCCGGACAGCGGAACCAGCCCGTCACGCCACGGTCTGAATCGCCATGATTCCCTTTCGTGTCGTCCGGTCGGGTGTGCTGCTGGCAGGCTTGTTGACGGCCCTGAACCTGTCGGTCCACGCCGCGGAAGGCGGCTTCACCACCACCCTCTCGTCCGAGGAGAAGACCGCCGCCGGAATCACCCTGCTGACCGCCCGGGAAACGGCCGCACTCGACCGGCTCGTGGCTGAGGACTACGACCGCGTCCGCCTGTTTAATTCCGTCTCCAGCACCTTCACCGACCGCCAGACGGAAGCGCAGCTCAAGGAGGCCAGCCTTGACCGGCTCGCACCGGAGCAGCTGGCCAGGCTTAACGAGATCGTCGCCGCTGCGCTCGCCGCCCGACCCCAACCCCGGGAACGGCCGCGACTCAAGGACGGCGCGGTGCTCAGCGATCAGGGCCGACTGCGCGTGCACGGAGGCATGTCCTTCACCTACGGCTGGGCCGGCGGCGGTCGCAGCTACCGGGAAACGTCGGCGTGGGTCAGTTACTTTGATCCGGTGACCGGGATCGGACTTGGGTTTGGATTTTCCAACTTCTCCGGCGACGGCCTCTATCCGGGTTACTATTACGACCGGGGCTACTACCCGGTCGCGGACGCGCCGGTCATCGCCCCGCGCACGCATTTTTCCGATACCAAGCGCTTGAACCCGCATCGGGGCGGCTTTGCGGGTGATGGCGCCAGCATGCGCGGGACTGTGCGGGCCGGGGCGGCGGTGCGGGGACAGAACCGGCTCTGAGCGACGGGCCGGACGAGAATGGTCCCGGCTTGGATTTAGTGCTTGCTTAATTAAGTAGTTACTTAATCTTCTGGGCATGCTCAGCCTGGAAGCCCTCGCCGACCCCACCCGCCGCCGCATCGTCGAGCTGCTCGCGCAGCGCGACCGCACCGCCGGCGAGATCGTGGACGAATTCGACCTGAGCGCCCCGGCCATCTCGCAACACCTGAACGTGCTGCGCGAGGCCGGGCTCGTGACCACGCGCGCCGAGGGCCAGTCACGCATCCAGACCCTCAACCCCGCCGGGCTCGACGAGATCGGGACCTGGCTCAACCGCACCCGCGAGTTCTGGAGCCGCCGGCTCGACGCCTTGGAGCGCGAGCTGAAGGCCGAGGACGAACGCACCAAGCCGAAAAGGAAAAAATCATGAAGCAGAACGACCAACCCGCCCAATTTCCCGCCCCCGGTGAAATCCGCATCATGCGCACGCTGCCCGGCCCCATCGAGCGCATCTGGGCCTACCTGACCGATCCCGCGAAGCGCAGCCGCTGGTTTGCCGGCGGCCCGATGGAGCTGCGCGCGGGCGGGAAGATGGAACTCTTCTTCCAGCACAAGAATATCTCCCCCACCGAAACACCGCCCGCCGACCACGTGTGCCATCACGATACCGGTGAAAAAATGCCGGGCACGGTCCTCCGGTGCGAGCCGCCGCGCGTGCTCAGCTACACGTTTGGCGAAAACTCGGACGTGACGTTCGAGCTCATTCCGCAGGACGACAAGGTGCTCCTGATCCTCACGCATCGCAGCCGCGGTGATGACCTGCCGGCGCTCGGCGGCTTCGCCTCCGGCTGGCACACGCACCTCACCATCCTCATCGCGCAGCTGGAAGGCACCCCCCAACCGCTCTTCTGGGCGACTCATGCCCGGCTCAAGGCCGAATACGAAAAACAACGGGGCCCCGCCTGAATCATTTCAACCATCCACGCCATGAAATCCAAGCCCACCACCAAACCCAAGACCGTCACCCCCGCGCAATGGCTCGCCGCCCGCCGCAAACTGCTTCGCCAGGAAAAGGAATTCACCCGCCTGCGGGACAAGCTAAGCGCAAACCGGCGAAAACTGCCCCGGGTCCGGATCGAGAAGCCGTATGTCTTTGAGTCGCCTCGCGGCCGGGTCAAATTGGCCGACCTGTTCGAAGGCCGCAGCCAGCTCATCGTCTATCACTTCATGCTCGGCCCCGGCTGGGAAGAAGGCTGCAAGAGCTGCTCCTTTGTGTCGGACCACCTCGCCGCCGCGGAGGTGCACCTGAAGGCCAAGGACGTGACGCTTGCCGTCATCTCGCACGCGCCGCTGGCGGAGATCATGCCTTTCAAGCGACGCATGGGCTGGACCTTCCCCTGGGTCTCGGCGCACGGCAGCGATTTCAATCAGGACTTCCATGTGTCCTTCACGCCGGAGGAAATGGCCGACGGCAAAAAGGTGTATTACAATTTCGGCCTCACCGAGATCCCGATCGAGGAGTTGCCGGGCCTCAGCGTCTTTGCCCGGGACGCCGCCGGAAAGGTCTACCACACCTATTCCACCTACTCGCGCGGGCTCGACCCGTTGGTCGGAACCTACCAATTGCTCGATCTCACGCCCAAGGGACGTGACGAAGACCCCGAGGCAACCATGAGCTGGGTCCGGCACCACGATCGTTATGCGCATGCGACCGCCGCTCGCTGAGCTCTTCCGCCGTCTTCGCGGCTGGCTGATCCCGGTCGCATTACTCGCGCTGGTACCCAAATGCATCCTGTGCGCGCTGGCCTACGCGGGAATCGGTGCCACCCTGGGACTGGGCGGCACTGAACTCTGCGGCGTCAACGATGCGGACCGACCGCGGGAAACAGCGCTCCTTGTGCTCAGTGTGACCACGGGTTACCTCTGGCTCCTCGCCCGGCGGAACCGGGCGCAGACGCGCGAACCGCCTCATTCCGCCGGCACCACGGCGATCAGCTCCACGTCGAAGACCAGGCCGGAAAACGGCGGAATGTTGCCCACCTGCATGTTGCCGTAGCCGAGGCTGGGTGGGATGTAGAACACGGCCCGGCCGCCGGGTTTGAGAAACCCAAGGCCATCGGTCAAACCGCGGATCAGCTTGCTCATTGCAAACTCGGCCGGCTTGCCCTTGGCGCGGGTGTCGTCGAACACCGTGCCATCCACGAGCCGCCCCGTGTAGTGCACGCGCACGCGTTCGGAGAATTGTGGGAACGGGCCGTCACCCGGTGCGAGGATCTTGATGCCCAGGCCGGTGCTGCGCCAATCAACCGACGGATCGGCCGCCACCGTCGCGCCATAATATTTTTCCCGTTTCAGCTCGGCCTCCGATTTCACCGGGGCGGGCGGAGTTGGGGGTTCCGCCGGACCGCAACCCGCGAGGCCCAGCACCGTCACGAGCGCCAGAAATGGGTACGCGTGTTTCATGAGCCCACGTTGGAAGTTCGGGCTTCGTTCAAGGCAGACGCAGGGATTGCGCGCCACCGCGCAACCCGGTGCTCTTTCCAGCCCAGACAAGCGTGCCGGTCACGCCCGCTGGCAGGCTGATCTCCGCGGCGATCCCGGCGCCCTCCCGCCGCAACGCGACGGATATTTCACCCCGCGGATGCGGCATTTTCGCGGCAGCCTGCTTGAGCTGGCCCAAATGCGGCTCGATCCGTACCGTGGCAAAACCCGGCGAGGCGGGCTCGATGCCGCAAACCGTGGCCAGCAATTCATAGACCGGCGAGGCGCTCCACGCATGGCAGTCGGAGCGGGTCGGGTCCGGCTTCTCGGCAAAGGTGGTCAGGCCAAGGCTCAACATCTTGTGCCAGGGACCGAGCCGGGCGAGATATTGGTCGCCAAGGCCGACCTGCTTCAATGCGCGCAGCAGGTAGAAGCGGAAATAAGTGGTGGCCTGGATGAGCGAGGTGTCATCGGCCGTGCGCTGCATGAGGTCGCGGGCGGCGTCTCCGGTGACCGCCCCGGCGAGCACGGCCATGATATTGGCGTGCTGGCTGTAGGATTTGCGGTCGGGGGTGTCGGCGTAGAGCCGGCGGCTTGCATCCCAGCAGTGGCGGTTGACGGCGGCCAGCAGCCCGGCGGCGACCTGCTCGTAATGCCCCGCCAGTTCGGGGCGCCCGAGCGCCCGGCAGAGTTCGGCGGCATGGCGCAACGTGCCGGCGTATTGGAGCGAGACGATGGCCGAGCCGCCGGTGTGCGCACCGGGAGCCTCGCCCCCGATGCCCAGGCCGCTGTCCCAGGCCCATTCATCGGCCCAGTCCACGAAGGTCCAGTACGGCACGGGCCCGAGGAGGCCGCTCTTCGGTTCGATCTTCGCCTCGAACCAGGCGAGCACGGCCTGCAGGCCGGTCAGGCGGGCGCGCAGGAAGGCGTCATCGGTGCGGTGCCGCCAGTAGTCGTGCAGCATGTCCACCCAGAACAGGGAGAAGGTGTTGATGATTTGGGGACTGAGCGAGGGGTAGCGGCTCTGCGTGAGTCCCTCGGGAATGCGGGAGCTGTCGAAGAGCTCAAGGGCGTTGCGCACCAGCCGGTCGTCGCCCGACACATAGAGCGAGATCAACGCCTGGATGCGGGTGTCGCCGATGTATTGGAGCTGCTCGTAGTAGGGGCAATCCACGTACGTCTCGGGCGCGCAGAGCCGCGCCGTGCGCCAGCCGACGGTCCAGATGCGGGCCAGCGCGGGATCGTCGCTGGTGAAAGTGGCGTTCTCCCGGAACGGGTAGCCCGTGAACACCCCGTGCAGGTCGTCGATGACCAGCGGCTCGTCGCCCGTCGTGATGTCGAGCTGCAGGTAACGGTAGGTGCGGAAATCCATCGGGGCGAAAAGACGGCGCGACCCGCCATCGGGCAGGAACTGGTCCCCCAGCCCGAGGAGTTCGCGGCCCTCATGCTCGTCCCGGTTTCCCTTCTGTTTCTTCGCATCGAACAGGCCCTCCGCGTAACGCATCGTCACGGTCGCCCCCCGTCCCCCGCTGGTGGTGAGCTGGGGAAAGGCGTTGGTGAGGTGCCCCTGGTCCAGCAGCACGCTGGCGCGGGTGTTCGCCGGCACATTCAGGGCGGCACTACCCGCGGGAAAATCTGCGGTGGCCGCAATCCCCGAAGCCCGCACCACGCGGGCGAGTCGTTCCGGGGTTTCCTCCATCAACGGGATGTTGCGCGGCGTGAGCCAGGTGTCCACGTCGGTGCCCCAGCCGCGCGGCTGGCCATGGCCGAGCACGCGGACCGCGGTCCAGCCGCTGTCGTCAAAACCAGTTTGCTGCCAGCCCCAGGGATGGAGTGCGGCCTCGAGCCGGTCCCCCGGACCGACCACCACGAACGTATGCAGGTTGTTGCGATCGGCCTGGAACGGCCGGTAGCCGGTGGCGTGAAACACCTTCCAGCCCGCACCCGTGTCGATGCTGCGTTCGGCGGGAGTGTCACCCTGCAGCAGGAGGGCGGTGCGCTGGCTCATGCTCGCGTAGGGCGCGAGGTCGCCATAGCCCCGCACCTGCGCCGTGATCACGTTTGCCCCGGGCTGGAGGAACGGTGCGAGGTCGATGCTCTCATAACGCCAGGCGGCCGAGTCGCCCCATTGCGGGCCGAAGCAGACCGACCGGCCGTTGACCCAGAAACGATAGCGCGCGTCGGCCGTGACATGCACCACAAAGCGGGCGGGCTTGGCCGGCAACTCGACGACCTTGCGGAATAGATAAACTCCGTAATCGGACTTGGGCGCGGCCGGATGGGTGATCCAGTGGGCGGGCCAGCGGCCGAGGCGCAGGGCCTCGGCGGTCGCCGGCAATCCGCTGCCCGTGCCCGGGGGCGGCACCGAGGGTTCCGCCGGCCATCCGGCGAGGCTGGTGAGCAACCAGAGCAACAAACCGTGCCGCAAGACAAGGGACC
Source organism: Oleiharenicola sp. (assembly GCA_031390295.1). Lineage (GTDB taxonomy): Bacteria > Verrucomicrobiota > Verrucomicrobiia > Opitutales > Opitutaceae > Lacunisphaera. Next base: position 1,501 of record JANMTJ010000497.1, on the reverse strand, counting down.
GGGGGCGGAGGTACATGCCCGCTGCATGCCACGCCGGGCGACCGGAGGCAATTCCCATCAATCGCCGCACGACTCAGCCGCGGCGGTTCTGCAGAGTGGTGATCTGATCCCGAAGCATGCTGGAGTCGTTCCGGGAATTGCGGCGGGCCTTCTTGAGCATGGTCTCGGCGCTCGCCAGTCCGGCGGTCAGCTCGGTGTTTAACTTGGTCAACAGCGCAACGGAGGCGTTGGCCGCCAGCAGTTCCACCTCCAGTTCCTTGATTCGCAATTCGAGCATAAGGGCAACCTGCTCCGGTCGGCGGGAATAGCCAATAGCATCTTTCAGCCCTGGGCCGATTCATTCCGATTTCCTCCTCCACAGTTGATTATCTTGCGTTTGACCCGCTCGTCCGGCGAATCCCGGCCCCATCGGTGCCGGGTGGTCTGTAGAACACTCTTGCGGAATTTCACGCAGCGATTCCTGTATCACGGATGGCATGCCTCCTGGCAGCCATTGTATCCCGTTAAACCTCAACCATCCCATGAAGAAACTCCTCCTCCCCCTCCTTGCTGCCGCCCTGCTTTCCCTCGGCACCGCGCCCGCCTTCGCCAGTGATACCGCCCCCAAGTCCGTGATCCATGTGGTCTCGGTGAAGTGGAAGGCCGATGCCAGCAAGGAGCAGATCAAGGCCGCGCTCGATGGCGTGCAGGCCCTGCCCGCCTCCTTCAAGGGTATCACCCGGGTTTGGACCAATGCCGTCAAGGTCCAGGGCGAATGGTCGCACGTCTTCGTGATGGAGTTCGCCGACGAGGCCGCCCTGAAGGCCTATGCCGGCAGCGATGCGCAGAAGGAATGGTACAAGGTCTACATGCCGGTCCGCGAGCGCAGCAACACGCACGACATCACGAACTGAGCTGCCGCCACTCCGTTCACGCCAGGCCGCCCGCGAGGCGGCCTTTTCATTTTGGGCATTGGCCGGGCCCGGATAACTGCTTTCCTGTCGGCATGCGCTGCCCCCGCCTGTCTGCTGCCCTGCTCTCGTTCACGATCCTGACCGGCAGCCTGCCCGCCGCCGGGCCCGCCCCCCTCGAGCTGAAGGTGATGACCTATAACCTCCGCTACGCGAGCAACCAACCGCCCCATGCGTGGCCGGACCGCCGGCCGCTGATGCAGGCGTTGATCAACCGCGAGGCCCCCGATGTCTTCGGCACACAGGAAGGGCTGTACGGCCAGCTGCAGGAACTCGCCGCGGGACTGCCGGCCTACGCCTGGATCGGGCTGGGCCGCGCGGGCGGCAGCAAGGATGAGTTCGCCGCCGTCTTCTACCGGCGCGACCGCCTCGAGCCGGTTGCCTTCGATCACTTCTGGCTTTCCGCCACCCCGGAAGTGGTCGGCTCGATGACCTGGGGGAACAAATTCCGCCGGATGGTCACCTGGGTGCGTTTCCGCGAGAGGGCCACCGGCCGCATCTTCGAGTTCTGGAACACGCACTTCGACCACCAGGTGGAGGAGGCGCGGCAG
>JANMTJ010000485.1:0-1617 GCA_031390295.1 Oleiharenicola sp. | reverse complement strand
AGGGACGGACCGCCGGGCCGTCCGCGAATGTCCTTGCGGCGCGCCCAGCGGTCGCGCCCTACCCGTCATGACTTAAACGATAGTCTAAATAACTCTGGAGATGTTGGGTTACTCCGTCCTTAGCGCCACCATCGGGTCGATCCGGGCCGCACGACGGGCGGGCAGATAGCTTGCCAGCAGGGCCACCAGCAAAAGCAACAGGCCAACGCCGAGATAGACGATGGGATCGGAAGGCTGCACCTGGAACAACAGGCTTGTGATGTAGCGGCTCAGCAAACCGGCGCTGATCAGCCCGACCACCAGGCCGATGGCCGCCTTCACCAGGCCCTGCTGGAGGATCAGGCCGATGATCTGCGCGCGGGTGGCACCGATGGCGCCCCGGATGCCGATCTCCCGGGTGCGCTGCGAAACATCGTAGGCCAGCACGCCGTAGATGCCGAGGGCCGACAGGAACAATGCCAGACCCGCAAACGCCACGAGGAGCAGCATCACGGCGCGCCGGTTGTCGAAAGATGTATCCATGGCTTGCTGCAGCGGGCCCGTGTCGAAGAACGGGAGGGCGGAATCGATGGTGCGCAGCTTCTCACGCATGGCCGTCACGACATCCGCCGCCGGCCGGTTTGTCCGCAGGAAAATCGTCAGGCCACCTGGGCGGCCGCCTTGCATTACCTGATAAATGAAGGGATTCCCGCTTTTCTCCTCCACGCCGTTGTGGGGCACATCGCGTACGACACCGACGATGGTCGGCCAGTCCTCCGGCTTTTCCGGCCGGCCCCCGAAGCTGAACCGACCGCCGATCGCCGAACCTTTCGGAAAGAATTTCCGGGCAAAACTCTCGTCCACGACGAAGTGGCGGCGCTTGGGGTCCCGGTCCGCCTCCTCGTAGAAACGGCCGTCGAGCAGCTTCAGCCCCATCGTCTCGAGGTAGCCCGGAGTGACCTGCACGCGGAAGGCGCCCGGTTGGGGGGAGCCCGGGGGCAGCGTGTCCTGCTCCAGGGTGAAGGCATTGATCGGCAGCCCGCCTTGAAACGGCGTGGAAAAGGACAGCGCCACCGAGGTGACACCCGGGATTTCCCGTATGCCTAGCAGCAGCCGTTCCTGGATGGCCTTGGCCGCCTCGTCGCTGGCCCGGTGGGCGCGCGTCAGGGCGATCCGGCCCATCACCACATTCTTCGGATCAATCCCGGTATCCACTTTCAGGGCCCGGGCGAAACAGTGGATCAGCAATCCCGCCCCGGTGAGCAGCACGAGCGCCACCGCGACCTGCGCGATGACCAGCAGGCTGCTCAAGGCGCGCACCCCGCGGCCGGAGGAGGCGCTGCGCGAGCTGCGCTGGATGACCTCGGCCAGGTTGGTCCGCCAGATGTGCACCACCGGGATCAACCCGATCAGGACGCCCACCAGGACCGTCAGCACCACCGCGAAGCCCAGCACCCGCAGGTCGAGCGTGGCCGGCAGGGCCTGGGGCAGCATTTTGGCCATGTAGAAGTTGGTCACCCGCAGCGCACCCCAGGCCACGCCAAGGCCGAGCACGGACCCGAGGGAGGTGAGCAGCAAGCTTTCCAGCATGAGCTGGCGGGCGATCGTGCCGCGGCTGGCCCCCAGCGCCGACCGGAT
>JANMTJ010000459.1:0-2561 GCA_031390295.1 Oleiharenicola sp. | reverse complement strand
CGGTGCAGGAGCGGCGCAAAGAGCAGCACGGAGGAGCGCATGCCGGCGGGCAGTTCGCCGTTGAGGCGGCCGGCGTCGAAGCCGGAGTGGTCGATCGTCATGGTGCCGGCGGCGCGGTCCCAGGCGATCTGCGAGCCCTGTTCGCTGAAGAAAGTCACGAGCTTCTCGACGTCGGTGATGTGCGGCACGTGGCGGAGCGTGACCTTGGCGTCGGTCAGCAGCGTCGCGCACAGGATGGGCAGCACGGAGTTCTTGTTGCCCGAGGGGGTGATGGTGCCGCTGAGGGGCTTGCCGCCGTGAATGATGAGATCGGCCATCGCTGGAAGTGAGAGTGAAAGGGAAAGGGAGGAGTGCGCCGCTACCTTCACTCGGAAGCTACGGCGGGGGCGTCGCGATGCGACGAAAAAAAGGCGCCTGCGGTAAAGCAGGCGCCGGAAGTTTTCTGTTAGCCGAAGTCAGGCGGCTTAGACGCCGCCCTGGCTGCTGCCTTCGCTGCGGTAGCCGCCCGAGCCGCCGCCAGTGCGACCGCGACCGCCGCGACCGCGGCCCTGGCCGCCACCCTGACCGCTGCGGTTGCGACCGCCGCGGTGACGGCGATGTTCGCCGCCTTCGCGACGGGCTTCGCTGCCGTCACCACCGGCCGTCACCGGCGCGGGGGCCGGGGAGCCGCCGAAGAGGGACTTGAGCCAGCCGAGGAAGCCGCCGGACTTCACCGCCGCCGGAGCGGAAGCGGAGGGCGTGTAAGCCTCGCGGGGCGCATGGCTGCGCTCGCGGGGAGCGCCGCCGATGTTGGCCGGGGTCGGCACGTACGTGTGGCCGGGGCGCACATAGAGGAATTTCTCCGGGATGGAGGCGGGATCGAACGCCTCGGTGGGACGCTCGGAGCGTTCCTCGCGGCGGGGTTCGTCACGGCGTGATTCCTCACGACGGGGACGCTCGGACCGTTGCTCGCGGGCGGGACGGAAGCCCTCGCTCTCCCAAGTCTGGGCGGGGGAGGTCTTCTGCTGCTCGGGCTCGAGGATGTTGAGTTCGGCAGGCTCGTCGTTTTCGACGGGTGCCGGGATGGCTATTTCCTCGGCGACCCGCTCAGGGCGGGCTGGAGCCGAATATGCCTTGATGGGGGCAACGGGGACGATGGGCGCGGGAGCGGCCACAGTCTCGATTACAGTTACAGCCGCCGGGGTTTCGACCGGGGCGAACGGGTTGGTGTATTCACGCGGGGCGTTGACGACTTCGATCGCGGTGGGCGTGTATGCGGTGGAGGCAGCCGTGGGGGCTGCGGGGGCGCTGATACGTTTACCTTTACCGCGGGCCAGGCCCGAGCCGCGGGTAGAGCCGAATGTAGGGAACGCGGCGTCTGGCGCCGTTGGGGTCGCGGTGGCTTCGGCGGAAGCACCGGACGATTCTGTGGAGGACATGTCTATGTTGTTGTTTGTGAAAGCGCCAGCCAGGGGGCGGCGCGGGTTGGGATGCCAGCCGGAGCTCGGGATTCGTGCTCAGCCCTTCGATTTCGCTTGGGGCAGACAGCGGCAATAACGTGTCAAAGTCGCCCAGCCCCCCTCTCAGGGCAACGTTATTTTTCCCCGGGGCGGGGCTTGCCACCCGAAAGAGGGCCATTCAGGCTCCGTTTCCATGGACAAACTCGAAGAGATCTTCCGTATGCAAGATGCGCTGAATAAGCGCATTGGGGTGAATCTGCCCCCGCCGACCGACGAAGAAAAGGCCAAGTGGATCCTCAACTATACCCGGGCCATGCAACAGGAGACCGCCGAGCTGATCGACAGCGTGCCGTGGAAGTGGTGGGCCAAGTACCAGAAGTTCGACGAACAGAACGCCAAGGTCGAAGTCGTGGATCTTTTTCACTTCCTCGTCTCGCTGGCGCAGACCCTGGGCATGACGCCCGATGATGTTTACCAAGCGTACCTCAAGAAGAACGCCGTCAACCACCAGCGACAGGAGAGCGGCTACGTGAAGAAGGACGAGACCGACTCGAAGCACATCTGAGCGCCGCAAAGCGGCGCGAAGGGACAAGTTTCAAGGGACAAGTGATAAGATAGAGCCCGGAGCTCCGACTCTTGGTTCATGATCCTTGTTACTTGGAACTACCCGGCACTTCGCCCGGAATAAACACCAGCGAGCCGCGATACGTACCCGTGGCCTTGGCCGGCTGGGCGCTGGGGCCCGAGACTTCGGGCGTCTTGAATTTCGAGCCCATGCCGGGGATGGCGTGCAGGAACGATAGATCACCGGCGGGGAATTCCGCCGTGGTGTTCGGGTGGCTGATTCGCGAGGTCCCGACGCGCAGGAATGTCGCCGCATCGCCGGACACAATGGTCAGTGGTCCCGCGGCGGTGTCCAGACGCGCCCAACGGACGCCAGCAAAGTAGCCCTCGAACTCAGGATACCGGAATGACTCGCCAGGCTGGAGCACATGCCGCTGGTTTTCGTGGATGCCGAGCCAGGTGCCCTGCAGGCGGTTTTGCCACACGCGATAGGGACCGGCCCCGAGCCAGCGCAGCGACTTCATCGCCGCCTCGTCATGGTCGAACGTGATGCCGTGG
>JANMTJ010000431.1:0-2781 GCA_031390295.1 Oleiharenicola sp. | reverse complement strand
CTTCACGAGCAGGCCGCCGCTGAACCACGGCTCGATGCCCTCCACCCAGGTGAGGTTGATCACCTGCTTGCGGTTGGCGCGGAAAAAGCTCCGGGGATCGAGCCGCTCCTCCATGGCGGTGAGCGAGCGGAAAAGCTGGGGCTTCTGGTCGTCAAAGTGCAGACGCGTGTAGTTGCCCTCGGATTCGAGCAACCGGATGTTTTTCACCGCCACGAACCAGCAGCGGTCGCCCTCGCGCACAAAGACCTTGTCTTCCAGTGCCAGCCGCAGCGGGTGCGCCGGGGTGCCCGCCCCGGGGACCGGGTTTTCGTGATGCCGCAGACGTTCAAGCGCGGCGATCAGCCGGTTGGGGTCCACGGGCTTGAGCAGGTAGTCGAGCGCGTTGAACTCAAAGGCCTTCACCGCAAATTCATCATAGGCCGTGGTGAAAATGACCGCCGGCAGGGGTGGTTCGAGCCGCTCCAGCAGGCTGAACCCGTCCGCACCGGGCATCTGCACGTCGAGAAACAGGAGACCCGGCTTGAGCTCGGCCACCTTCTGCGCGGCGTCCTCCACGTCCACGGCTTCGCCGACAATGGTGATGTCGGGATGCGCCGCCAACAGGCGGCGGAGCTCGCTGCGCGCCAGGCGCTCGTCGTCGATGAGCAGGGCTTTCATTTGACGGGCTTGAGCGGAATGAGGACGTGCGCGGTGACACAACCGGCGGGCTCGACTGCCAGGGTCAAACGGGCCCGGTCGCCGAAGAGCAGCTTCAACCGTTCCGAGGCATTGCGCAGGCCGACGCCGGTGGACGAGCCGGCGCGCGCCGCCGCGGCACTGGCCGGGGTGGCCATCTCGCCGGGATTGGTGACCCCGATATGGAGATTGTCCGCCTCGACGCTGGCGGAAATGGCCACCTCGCCGCCTTCGCGCCGGGTGGAGATGCCATACTTGACGGCGTTCTCGACCAGGGTCTGGAGCAGCATGGGCGGCACGGGCCGCGCCCGGGCATCATCGGATACGCTCCAGCGGACCCGGAGGCGGTCTTCGTGACGGATCAGCTCGAGAGCGAGGTAGTCCTCCACGATGCGGATCTCCTCCTCCAGCGGCACGGTCTCCTGTTGGCCCGACTGCAGCGAGTACCGGAGCATGTTGGCGAGACGGGTGACGGACTCGCGGGCCTTGGGTGCATCCTCTTCGATCAGGGCGCGCAGGCTGTTGAGCGAGTTGAAGAGAAAGTGCGGGTTGACCTGCGACTTCAGCGCCCGCAACTCGGCCTCCTTGACACTGGCGGCCAGCCGGAGCTGCTCAACCTGCATATGCCGCAGCCGCTCAAAGGTGTGATAGACGAAATATACGCAGAACCAGCCGCCCAGCACGAGCGCCCCGTTGATGGTCGTCACGAGGAAGGCCGGCCCCGGGCTGAGTTTCGAGGTCCAGGGATACTGGAGCACGAGATACATGTAGCCAAAACTCACCGCCGACCAGAGCAGCGAGGCGAGGAAGGACACCCCCACCACCCGGGGCAGGAGCGCCGCCCAACCCAGCTGTTTCCAGCCCCAATGCCGGATCAAGGACCGCAGGTAATGGGACAGCAGCAGCCCCTGCAGCATGACCATGACAAACACGGCATTGTCCACCAACGGATCGCGCCCCGAGGCGGAAGCCGCGTCCTTGGATATGCTCAGGTAAAAGAGGTTGATCGCCGTCAGCCCGCCCCAGCCGACCAGCTGGCAAAGCACATAGAGCCGGTTTTTCGCCCGCAGCAGCTTGGCCTCGGTATCAGCGCTCATCGCCTCGGAGCGAACCACGGCGGCAGGCCTGACCGCAAGACCGTCCGGACGGCCCAGGGAGGATGGGTGGGTGGTGACTACAGTCATGCCACCAACGTGCGCCGCGCGACGACGGCACACACGGGGGTTTGGACGAGCGGTTAGCCGGGAGGTCAGACGGCGGACTGGTGGTGTATGGCGCCGGTTAAAATTCTGCCGCGCGGTGAAAAACCCCTTTACCCGCTGCAGGCCGCCGCGCACGCTGCACTCCCGCTTACCTGATTCTGAGCATGAGAGCACACGTCGTTATCGTCGGCAGTTACGTCCAGGACCTGTCCTTCTTTGTGCGGGAGTTTCCCCGGCCGGGTGAGTGCGTCCTGGCCGATCTGCGCCCGGGCGCGGGAGGCAAGGGGTTCAACCAGGCCGTCGCCGCCACGCGCGCCGGGGCCCCCACTCTGTTCATCGGCGCCATCGGTCACGACTCAGCTGGCTCGCACGCCAAGGAATTCGCCCGGCGGACCGGGGTGCGCGCGGCTTTTGTGGTCAAAAAGAAGGAGCCCACCGGGGCCGCCGCCGTCGCGGTCAACGCCGCGGGGCAGAACCAGATCATGGTCGCCTTCGGCGCCAATCTCGCCCTGCACATCCGCGACGTCCCGCTGCCACCCCTCACGAACGCCGATGTCGTGGTCTGCCAGGCCGAGTGTGACATGAAGACCACGGCTCACGTCCTCCGCCATGCCCGGCGCAACGGAGCCGTCACGGTCTTCAATCCCGCGCCCATGCACGCCAAGGTGGATCTGGGCATCCTGCGCCACGTCGAGGTACTGATCCCCAATGAATCGGAATTCGTCGCGTTGGTGAACCGCTCGCCCCGCAGCGGCCTGAAGACTTTCACCGTCGAGGCCCTGCACCGCCTGGCGCCCGACCGCCTGCACTCCCTCTGTCGCACCTTCAACGTGCCCATTGTCATTGTCACCCTGGGTTCGCGCGGCTGCTTCATCTCCCAACCCGATGTCTATGCCCGCGTGCA
>JANMTJ010000380.1:0-11554 GCA_031390295.1 Oleiharenicola sp. | reverse complement strand
AGGTACTCGTCGAACATCCGCTTCCACGCCTGCGAATGGACGGCCGCGGTCTCCGTGATGACGCCGTCCAGGTCGAAGATGGCCGCATCGAAGCTGCGCGGGCACAGGCTGCCGGGTTGGTCGGGAAAGGGCACGAGGTTGGGCGTGACCGCCAGTGAACGCGGCCCGGAAGGGCCCGCCACGGGCTCTGCCTGCAAACGTTGCGATGAAACAGCCATGTGTCTGTCGTGTGGGAGGGGATCCGAATCCAAACGTCGCCGGCATCGGGGGAAGAATCGCCCGGGCACACAGGCCCGGGCGATTCACCCCTAACTTTGACCCGACCCGGACCGCGCCCCACAGCCGTCTGCCGGGCGAGGCGGCGGGATCAGAATTCGAACGTGTTGGTGAGGTTGAACGACTGGCCAGAGACGATCCGGTAAGCGGCCACCGTGCCGTTGGGCTGGTAGCTGATCGGGATGAGGGCCTTGCTTTGGAACGCGTCCCGCACATTGAGCTGGATGCGCCAGTTCAGCTTATCGGACAGGCGCCGGGTGTAACCCACCCACAGGTCGATGTTCGTCTCGGCCGGGCCGCGGTACGGATTGTTTATATCGTACTCGACGGTGGTCGGGTTGTTCGGGTTGCCCGTCGGCGGGTAGCCGAGGATCATGTCGCTCTGGTAACGGAGGCCGCCGCCAATGTTGAGGCCCCTGACGCGACCGGAGTCGAAGCTGTAGTTCGTGATCAGGTTGGCGCGCCACTCACGGAGCTCGGGCACCGTGGTGTTCTCGACCAGCTGGGCCAGGCGCCATTCGCTACCCGGCGCGCCGACGAGACCCTCGCCGTCGAACCAGTTCTTGCCCGCGGTCACGACGTCCTCCGTGCCCCAGTAATGGTGAAGCTTGCCGACGCCGTCCTGCACTTTCAGCGCGGAAGAGACCAGTTCCATGAACTCGCGCATGTTCGGGTTGCCGATGTTGGTGCGACGGGCGTCCGTCTTGCTGGCGTTGAAGATGACGCGCCAGTTCTTGGTTGGCTGGGCGCTGAGTTCGATTTCCCAGCCCTTGGAGATGTTGTCCTCAGTGATGGCGAAGCCGGTCGGCACGCTGTAGGTCGTCTCGCTCGTGGAGGGCCCGAAGTTGCCAAACGTATTGATGCGCCAGGCCTCCCAGAAGCGCTGATCGACAGCGCGCTGGAAGGTGCGGGTGTTGGCGAGGATCTTGGCGTCCAGCGTCGGCGACACGACCCAGAACCCGTCTGCGGAAACCACGTCTCCGGGCAGGAGCGTGCGGCCGGCGGCAAAGTAATGGTTGTTGAAACGCATCGCGTTGTACGAAGTGCCTTCATTAACGATGTTCGAGCTGCTACCTGTATTACCAGGCGTCGTGGCATTTGAACCATCGATGATGTTGTACTGGAAGATGTTCGCGTAGTTCTGCGTGAGCTGCATCCAGTTGCCGATCGAGGCGGCGTTGATCTGCGTGCTGCTCGCGTTGGAGTTGCTCGTCTCGTAGCGGTTCACGCGGAGCCCAAAACGGCCGTCCTTCGTCTCGAGGCGGATGCCGATGTCCTTGGTCTTGCCGGCGGGCGCGGCCAGCTGCTCGCCGTAGATGTCGACGCGGCTGGAGTCCGGCTTGAAGTTGGTCGACTTGTTATAGTACAGGCTGACGTTCACCGGCAGGCGCTCGGTCGCGTTGCGCAGGAACGGCAGGTCCGTGAGGTGCATCACGAAGCTGTAGGACTTCGATTCCACTTCGGCGCTCTGGCCGGTGGACGGAAGCTTGTAGTAACCCGGGCTGAGGTTGACCGCACCCCGGTCCGCGTTCACCGGAAAGTCACTGGGTGACATGTCGAACGCCCACGAATCGGCGATGTCCTTGCGCCAGCCGAGGGTGGTCACGAGGGATTTGCTGAGCCACTTGCCCTGCCAGACGATCGCTTGGGACTCGGTCGACGCCTTGGTCAGCGTGGCGCGCGTGGTGAGGCGGTCGCGGCTCGCATCCGAGGACTCGGCATCCACGATGTCCAGCTGCCGGGTGGTCCATCCGACGTAATTCGCCGGGTTTTCCGACTGGGTCGAGTTGCGGAACGGGTCGCTGGCCTGGTAGAAACCGTTCTGCCACGGGTCGGCCGGGTTGACGCTGGAGTTCCAGGTCGAGTTGAAGTAACGGATCGCGCCGCTGGTGACGACCGTGTTGCCGCTGACCGCCGGCAGGTAGGCGCCGGACAGGGGCTTGCCGAGGAGGGAATCGCCGAGGTAAATGACCTGCACCGGCGTCAGCGAACCGTTGAAGCGCTGGTCCGATTTGTTCGAGAGGGCGTAGAAGGTATTGTCGAAAATGCCGTAACGCTGCCAGGAGCGGGCGTCGTTCTTAACCGTGTCCTTGCTGTAGAGGCCCGTGAGGGTGTGCTGGCCGAGAAATTTCCGGAACCAGCCGCTGTCCTTTTCCACGAAGTCGTGCTGCACGAAAGCGGTGGCGCGGGCAGCGTCGCGGTCCGTCGCCACGGAGCGGTTGCTCCAGGCGTTGTTGGACGAGACAAAGGCGCGGCCGACGTTCGGGTTCTTGGTGCCGTTCGAGAACGGCTCGCCCCCGGCGACCAGGCCCGTGTCGGGTGAACCGTCGCCGTAAACCGCCATCGGGTCGACCTGCAGGCGGACATCGCCCGGGAGCAGGGCCTTCTGGCCGTTTTCATAGCGCTCCTTGGAGAAATCCGCCGAGATGCCGAGCCGGTTGTGGAAGTAGGTCTGCGCGAGGCTCAGGTTGCCGACATGGAAATCCTGCCACTCGCGCTTGGAGTCGCCGTCGATAAGATGGTTGTAGAAGTCGAAGATCGAGGCGTTTCGCAGCAGGTTGTTCTTCCACAGGCCCGCCTTGGAATAAGGCTCGTTGTTGTTGATGGCCGACTGGCCGGTGGCGTGGAACGAGACCCAGCCGTTGTCCGGCATAGCCGCGATGGTGCCATCGATGCCGCCATTGGCGCCAATGCCGCCTTTGATAAAGCCGCGGATGACATCGGTCACCATCATGTTCTGGTTGCCGCCGGACATGAACACCGACGCGCCGTCACGACCGGACGGGAAGCCGAAGGTGCCGATCTGGGGTACATAGGCGGAATTTTTTGCGCCGGTGGAGGCGAGGTTCACGCGGAACTGGCCATGGTTGGACCGGTTGGACAGGTGGTCGAACGCCTGATACTGGTTGTAGGTGGCCTGCTTCAGGTCGAACCAAGGCGTGATGGCATCAGACGGCGGCAGGGTGCGCGGGTTGTTGCTGTCGATCGTGCCGGCTTCGTAGTTGAACTTGATCGACGTGATCAGGCCGTCGTGATTCAGGGCCTTCGGCTCGTAGCGCAAGGCGGCGTACAGGCGCTTGTCCTTGGAGAAGGCTTCGTCCTGCCGGTATTGTTCCTTCTCGGCCAGGGCCGAGATGCGGATCGCGAGTTCCCGGGGCAGGAGCACCCGGTTGATGTCGAGCGAGCCGCGCAAAGTGCCATAGCTGCCGATCCGGACCTCAGCCTCCCCGGAGTTGCGGAAGAGGGCGGATTTCAAGCCGGTGTTGATGATGCCGGCGGGACTCCCCTGGCCAAAGAGAATGGAATTGGCGCCGCGCTGCAGCTCCACGCGATCGACGTTATAGGCGTCCCACGGGACGTCGGAGCGGAAGTAGTCGCGGGTGTTGTCCGCCGCCGCAAGGCCGCGCACGCGGGTGTTTTCGTTGGGACGGATGGTGTCCTCGTTGAGCTGGGCGGCGCTGCCGAAACCGGCGAAATTGCCTTTCAGGCCGCCGACCTCGGTGCCGGTGGTGTACTGCAGCAGCGAGGCGTTGTCCGTCGCGCCGGTGTCCTTGAGGAACTGGGGAGTGACGACCTGAATCGCGCTGCCGACATCGCGCAGGTCGGTCTTGAGGCGGTTGCCCGCGAGCGTGGTCGAGGCGTTGTAGCCATCCTCGGCGTCACTAGAGGTGACTTCGAAGGGGGTCAGGACCAGGACTTCTTCCTGGGGGGCAGGGGCGTCCGTCGTCTGGGCTTGGAGACAAGCGCAGGGAATGAGCAAAGCGGCCAGCACGGCCGTTCGCCGTGAAAGCCCGGGGGAGGTCTTCATATTCTTGGGTAGGGTACAGGTTGTTGGGTTATGGTCACGTAACTCTGCAAAGCGGCTTTCCCGGCCGGGGAGGCACGAGTGCGGAACAGATTGGGGTGTTATGGCGTTCATGGGGGGGTGAAACAGGTGCGCACGAAGATGCGGCTGAGGGACTATTTTAGGGGGTACATCTCCGACATCGCGGCCTGACCCAGCGGATTTCACGGAAACGTCCCGTCAATGCGACTGCGTTGCCTTGCAAACGTTGCGAAGCCCGCGCCGGGCCCCGTCATGAGGGCCACCGGATTTTGGCGCGGCGCAGAATCACCTCGGCACGATCGCGTTCGTCACGCCGGCCACCGATGCGCACGAATGGCTCCCCCATTTCGACCAAATGAGCCGGGACCTCGCTTGGGAAAAAGGATGGATGACGCCGCCTACTTCAATCGAGCGCGCAAAACAAGGGGCACCAGGCTGAGAGCGAGGGCGCGTTGGGTCGGCGGCATGGTCACGCCATATCCGCGACACAAAACCAGCAGGCGATAAACGGATCCGGGTGACAGGGAGCGTATCTTTGCGTCATCGATATCAGCGATGCACACCTCCAATTGTTTTTTGGCGAGCGCCTCGACATTGGCTCGAGCGAGGACCACGGCGAGATCGACGCGGCGGTCCCAAGCAATCAGAGGCTGAACCCTTGCCGCCAGGCGTGACTGGAGCACCTTCAGGACCTTGGCCAATTCATCATTTTCTCCGGTGGCTGCAGCCACCTGGGCGCGGGCGACCCATGCACCGAAATCTATGGGGAAACGGGCGAGGCCACTTGCAGCCGACCGGGCTCCATCCAAGTCCCCTGTTTCGACAAAATACAGGGCGATATTGCTCACGGTGGTCGCATCGTCCTGTTCCTCCACCACCTCGAAAACGGTTACGGATTGGTCCTCAAAGCCCGGGATGGACGGCAACGGGTAGGCCAGCGGACGCAGCCAGTTCGGAAGAGTGGTGAATTGCAGTTGATCACGGAATGTTCCTTCGATTTGGCCCGCAGCGCGGATGCTGTCATCGAAGAACGTATCCCAAGACAGCAGGATGATGTGCGTGATTTTGCGGCGATTCACGATCTCCTTTGCCTCTCGGACGCTCCGGGAACTCAGGATGCGAATGGCAGCCATGATACCGTCTTGGTTCTCCTCGCCCAACGAGCCGATGCCACGGAAAGCCCCATAGTAACAAAGTGCCGTGGATGCGCTGGGGGGAGAAAGCACGGTCGCGGTCCCCGGATCGGAATGTTGGCTGATCCAACCGGCAAGATCGCGAAGAATCAGACCCTGAAGTTCTGCTTGGTTAAGCTCGTTGCCCTTGCTTGGCCTGTCCCAGGCTAAAGCATAAACAAACCCGGGGGCCAGCAAAGCGAGAGTGACGCTGATCCAGCCCAGGCGTGCCTTGGCGGCCATTTCTTTGGATGAAATCCCCGGCGCCATCGCAACCAGAGCAACCAGCAGCAAGGCATCGAGGGTTTGCCACCAGACGAGCTGGGTGCAGGCGATGGCTAATGCAACCAACACCGGTCCCAGCGTAATCGCGACGGCTGCCCGGGTGGGCCTCGCGGTCTGGCTATTCGTTAGCACCCAGAAGGCTGGGAGCAGCAAACCCAACGGCGCAAGCGTCAGAAACAGCGAGATCGAAGGCCCCTGGAATACCATCCATGCTGCGAGGTTTTTCGCCGCAATCCCGTCGTGGAGCCGAGTCAAATGCGAGCCCATGCTTTCGAGAACGAAAACATTGGTGCCGTGAAGCTTCAGGAGTGCCGCGGGCACCACGACCACCACTGCGATGGCCCCTGCAACGAGGAAGAGATTTCCGGGGGACCGGGAGAATGTCCTGTTTTGGAGCCAAGTGCTCGCCTGGGCCAGCAGCTCTCCCGCGCCGAGCCACGCAAGACCGTGGAGCGGGTGGATAAACGATAGTTCCCATGTCCATAGTTCGGAAGTCGAGTATTCGACCAGTGAGGCAACGACCGTTGTCGCGGCTCCTGCGCACGCCCAAGCGCGCCAGGGCAGCACGGGTGTCGGTGCGGTTTTTTGAGATTTGCTGCGCGGAGTGAGGAGGGAGACGAGGAGACCGCCGCCAACAATGCCCAAAAGCACTGGAAGCTGCACGGATACCTTGACCCACAAACCCAAGCCACCCGCAAAGCCGGCAAGAATGAACCAACGATGCCTCGCTTTCTCATTCCCAGGCGTCGCTACAACGGCGGTGGAAAGAAGCAGCACGCTCGCAATCGCGAGAGCCTGAGCGAGACCTCGGTCATCAGGCGCGCCCGGCAAAAAACCAGTGATGAACGGAAAGAGAGAGACGAGGCCGATGGACACGAGAGAGGCTGCAAGCGAACCAAAATACTTTGCGGCCAGGATCACCCATCCCACCAAGATAATTCCCCACAAAACAGGATCAGCCCACAGGGCTGCCTTTTCGACCAGTGTGGCCGGGGGCGCTCCAGTGGCCAAATGCCCACACCATGCAACGAAACCCAGCCACCATCGATAAGGTGAGGGGGTGCGCACGGTTCGACCGAAAGGCGCATTTTCATAATCGATGTGGCGTACCCTGGCTTCGCCGCGGTTCAGCATACGCTGCGTTTGTGCGAGCCAGTGGTAACTCGCGGTAAGTTGATCGGGTATGGGCAGCGAATTGTTGGGCGTCAGCTCCGCATTGCCTTGAGCGGAACCGGTGGCGGGGTTATTCTCACCGGTGGCTCCGATGGTTGCGAGGTAATCGAGGCGATTGATTCGGGCCTTGGTGTTCCAAACGAAAATGCCGCAGGCCCCCAGCAGGAATACCATCCAGACCCATGACAAACTCCGCCGAGATTTCATTTTGATGGTAAGTTGTTTGGGATTCGAGAGGGGAAATGACGTACTGGGTCCGAGCCCACGTGCCTAGTCAAATGTGAAGCATCTGCCTTGGCTGAACGCTTTTGACTTCCAGAACGCGGGGCGTCGTCTCAGAAGTTTCAGCATGAAGCTTCCCGGCCGAAGTCAGAATACATCGCTACGCACCTGCTTGTGGCCTCGCTACTTTAGGCTGATTGCACTGGGCCTCTGTGTTTCCAGTACCGTCGCCGTTCGGGCCGCGGATGAGACCGCGTCATTGGTGGGACGAAAGTTGAACCCAAGCTCCGGTCTGCGCGGGAAAACGATGTTCGCCAAGCTCCCGCCAGAATCCACGGGCGTGCGGACGGAAAACCAGTACGCCGACCCACAGATGACGGGCTCCCTTTTCCGGCAATACAACGGTGGCTCCATCGGTACGGGCGTGACGATCGGGGATTTCGACAACGACGGTAAGCCGGATATTTTTGTCGTGAGTAAAACGGAATCATGCCGCCTGTTCCGAAACCTCGGCAGCTTCAAGTTCGAGGACGTGACGGACAAGGCGGGGGTCAGGGACAAGGGCAACGCTGCAATGATCTGGAAGTTCGGCGCCACGTTTGTGGATGTGAACAACGACGGATTGTTGGATATCTACCTCTGTCGCTTTGCTGCGCCCAATCTCCTCTATATCAACCAGGGTAAGGGCACATTTAAGGAAATGGCCCAGGCATACGGTCTCGACGTGAAAGATTCGTCGGTGATGGCGGCTTTCTGCGACTACGATCGCGACGGCCACCTTGATCTGTACCTCGCCACTAATATGCTGGCCACCGCAGGCGATGATGGCGGGCGACGAGGGTACATGTTCCGCAATCAGGGCAATGGGAAGTTTTCAAACGTCACCGAGAAGGCGGGTGTCACCCTGGTCACCCGCAGTCATTCTGCGACCTGGTGGGACTATGATAACGATGGTTGGCCGGATCTTTACGCCGCCTACGACTACGGAGTGCCGGACTCCCTCTATCATAACAACCGGGATGGAACGTTTACGGACGTTTCGGGACGCATGTTGCCGCATACGAGTTTCTCCTCAATGGGGTCAGATTATGGTGACGTGAACAACGACGGGCTCATCGATTTCATCGTCGCTGACATGGCCTCCGCTACCCATGAGAAGGACCAGCGCATGATGGCTGATTCGAGAGCGCTCCTCAGCGAGCGGCCGGATGGCACCACCACAGTGCCGAAGTATCCTCGAAATGCCCTGCTGATCAATACGGGAACGGGTTATTGTCAGGAAGCAGCGTTCCTTGCGGGCGTTGCTGCCACCGATTGGACCTGGTCGATCCGTCTGGTGGATTTGAATAACGACGGACGCCTCGACCTGCATGTCACAAATGGTTTTCCGTACGAACCTAGCGTTGACGTTGTAAAACGTCAGATGAGCGCCGAAAACCTCACCGAATCCATTCGAATCATGACGGAGAGTCCGATCCGCGCGGAAAAAACCATTGCCCTGTATAATCTAGGAAACCTGCAGTTTGAAGACGTCAGCGCGGCTTGGGGGCTCAATCAACTCGGGGTGAGCTTTGGTGCCGCCTACGGTGACCTTGATGGAGATGGAGAGCTCGATATCGTCTACAGTAACTACCGCGACGGCGTCACGGTCCTGCGGAATGATTGCGACACTGGACACCGGGTGATTTTCGATTTGCGGGGGATGGCGTCGAATCACTTTGGCGTTGGTGCAACCGTTCGAATCGAAAGCGCGCTTGGCGTGCAGGTGTCCACGCTGGGGCTTTCACGAGGCTACCTTTCGAGCAGCGAGCCCATGCTTCACTTCGGTCTCGGGGAGGACACGGTGATCAAACGTCTGGTTGTAACCTGGCCGAGTGGTCGCGAGCAGACTTGGGAAAATGTGCCGGTGGATCAGCGCTATTTGCTCAACGAACCCGCTGGACCTGCCGCGCCTTCATCCGTTGCCAAGCAAGCCGAGGTTCCCACGCAAGGGACGTCGTTCAAGGAGGTGAGCCATGACCTGGGCCTTGATGTGCGCGCGCGTGAGGAGACCGTCAATGAAGCCTCACTGCAGCGTTTGGTGCCGTTTCGGTTCAATCGCCGCGGCCCGGGCTTGGCGGTGGGAAAAATTGCCGGAGGCGATCGGGAATCAATTGTGATGGGGGGTACCACGCAGGACCTGCCGAAGATCGCCCGCGGCACCGGCGATGCCAACTTTGCGGTCGCTCCCCTTTCGGGAATTTCTCCCAGTCCGGTCAATCATGGACCGATGCTGGTGTTCGATGCGAATGGCGATGGCAATGATGATATCCTCGTCACCATGGGGGGCAATTCGCTCCCAGCTGGAATGCCGGAGTACCAGCCCCAACTCTATTTTGGAGATGGTCATGGCGGTTTGCGCTCTGCCGGCGAGGACGCATTGCCGCCGTTGCCAATCAATGCGGGCGCTGTCGCCGCAGCAGACTTTGATCGCGATGGATTATTGGATGTGTTTATCGGCGGACGGATTCTCTCCGGACAGTACCCGTTTGCGCCGCAAAGCGCCCTGCTGCAAAACCACGGCGGCAAGTTTACCGATGTCACCGACACTTTGGCTCCAAGGCTGCGTGAAGCAGGCATGATCACATCCGCACTTTGGAGCGATGTGGACGGCGACGGGTGGCTGGACTTCCTGCTGACGTTGGAGTGGGGCCACGTGAAGTATTTCCATAACAATCAAGGCAAAGGTTTCGAGGACTGGACGGAAAAGGCCGGCTTTGCCGCAGCTGGCACCGGCTGGTGGACGTCGATCGCTGCAGCGGATTTCAATGGCGACGGCCGGCCAGACTACGTGGCGGGCAATGTGGGATTGAACACGCAATACCAGGCTGATGCCGGGCACCCGGCGTTGCTGTACTCGGGTGACTTCAAAGGAGACGGGTCCTCCGAGCTCGTCGAAGCCTATCACGAAGGGGACCGCATTTATCCCTGGCGCGCGCGCCGCGATCTGGGTGCCGTATTTCCATCCATTTTGAAACGTTACCCCCTGAACAACAATTATGCGCGTGCGACGTTGGGGGAAATTTTCGGCGAGGCCAAGCTGGCGAAGGCGCAGCTCTTCGCGGCCACGGACCTGCGCAGCGGCGTGCTCCTCAGCCAAAGCGATGGAGCATACCGTTTCGAACCCTTGCCGCGAATTGCGCAGATCGCCCCGTTGCAAGGGATCGTTGCCGGAGACTTCGATGGTGACGGGCACGCCGATATCTATGCGGTGCAAAACTCGTTTGCACCCATTCCCGCTATCGGTCGATTTCACGGCGGCCTCAGCCAGCTGCTGCGGGGTGACGGCCACGGACATTTTGCGCCGGTGCCTCCGGCCGAGAGCAACCTGCTCGTGCCCGGTGACGCCAAGGCCCTTGTGCTGCTCGACCTCGACAGCGACGGTTGGCCCGACTTTCTCGTCACCCGAAACAATGACACCACGCTGGCCTTTCGCAACCAGGGCGCGGCCGGCCGGCACTCCCTGCGGGTCAAACTACAGGGACCAGCCGGAAATTTCACCGCCGTCGGCGCGCGTCTCACGGTGGAACTCACCGATGGTTCGACCCAGATGGCCGAGGTTTATGCGGGCTCCGGTTACTACAGTCAGTCGACCGCGGCCTGCTTTTTTGGCTATTCGGACGCAAACCCGCCGCGCCAAATCCGCGTTCGCTGGCCATCAGGAAAGACTACGCAACATCCATTTCCCCCGGCATCAACGTCATTGATTCTCTCCGCCATGGGGCCGGACCAATAGACTTGGGCCCTGACTGCCTGGCCGCAGCCCGCACTTTTCCCTATCGAGTGCCGCGGGGGGATGGGGACCGAAAATGCATTGAGCAAGTCCGCGTTGACCAGGTTGATCGAGAGGGATTTGGCCCACTGGCTGGCGAAACATCCGGGCCGGACGGGCGTTGGTTCTGGCGCCTCCCAATGGGACGACCACCCTCTATTATTGCGGCAGCCTGCGCGGACTTGGGACGCCGGCTCCGGAGAACCAGGATGGGATTGGGGCTGCGATGCGGATCGTGAGCGCGTCCACACCGGATGAGGTGAAGGAGTTGATCGATCGCCGCAACATCACGCGCCTCGTCGTTCCGTCCCAGGATTCCTATCTCGCCGAGTACGCGCACGCGGGCACGGGGCAGCTGGAAGGCACGTTTCGCGACCAGCTTCGCTTTTCGACGCTGCGGCCGCTGGCTTATCACCTTCCGACGATCGCCGGTTTCGATGGCCAGTCGGCGATGGTACTGGAGGTCGGCGAGGAGCAGGAGGAAGCGACGGCCTTGAGCCGGATCGCGTCGTATTTTGTCGAGATGGGGAAATTGGACCAGGCCGCGGCCGCGGCGCAGGAGTTGCAGCGTTTCCCGTCGGACCTCGGCGCCTGGGCAAGACTCATGCCATGAAGGTCAGAACCACGCTGCGCGTGTGCGGGGCGCGACGGTGCTCCCACAGGAAGATCCCCTGCCACGTGCCGAGCAGCAGCCGGCCGCCGGCAAAGGGAATCGATTCGCTGGTCCGGGTCAGCGCCATCTTGATGTGGCTCGGCATGTCATCGGCCCCCTCGAGCGTGTGCGTGAAG
>JANMTJ010000365.1:0-5260 GCA_031390295.1 Oleiharenicola sp. | reverse complement strand
GAACTTCGGCCAGTCGCGCATCAGCTTCGCCGCCCCGGGCGGTGACTTCATCTATCCTGGTAGCGGCAACAGCATCGTGGGCGGCATCCTCCGTCCCACCTGGGTGTTCGACATGGTCTTCGCGCCGAGCAATCGCGTTGGTGCCAGCAATTTCTATTCATGGTCTGCCGGCACCAGCATGGCCGCGCCGCACGTCTCGGGCGTGGCCGCCATCATCATCGGTCGCAACGGCGGCAAGATGAAGCCGGCTCTGGTCGAGGCCGCGCTGCGCGCCTCCGCCGACGATCTGGGCAAGCCGGGCAACGACGACGCTTATGGCGCCGGCCGGGTCAACGCCGGCCGCGCTGCCACCGAGTAACCCCCGGTTATGCCCCATGCTTCACGCCGGCCTTCATCTGGCCGGCGTTTTTATGCCCGGTTGCGCCACAGCGCGAGGCCCTGAAGCCGGCCGGTCATACGCGGCAGGCTTCCTTGTCATTCCAGACCACGGCCCCTTCGCCTTCGGGCCGCAGCCCGGGAGTCACACCGTCGTCGGGTCGGGGTGGACCCAGGGGCTGCGGTAGGAGCGCGCGAGCAGGCGGGTGGCCTCGGCGTCGCCCGGAATCGTGCGGGACTTGGGATCGTAAACGAGCGGCCGGCCGACCTGGAGGGAGAGATTGGCCAGCACGCACATCGCGCTTGAGATGTGGCCTTCCTCGATGTCGGCGACGGGCCGCGACCGGTTCTCGCGGGCCTGCATGAAGTCAAGCACATGGCGGTTCTCGGTCTCAATGTAGGCCGACCCCGCCTCACCGAAGTCGATGTTCTCGAGGTTGCCGGTCTTCGACATCATGTGCACCCCCTCGACCGGGTCGCCGTTGGCCGGCGTGAACACATATTCGTACATGGTCATGTTCAGCGTGCCATTGCTGCCGATGAAGCGGGCACCCCACTGGTCGCTCCAATGGCGCTGCGGGATCGGCGAACCACCCCACATCCGGTGCTGCCAGCTGACCTCGAGGTCGGGATACCGGAACACGCTCCGCTGCGTGTCGGACAGGTTGGAGAAGGATTTCTTGTGGACGTAGATGCCGCCGGTGGAGCTGATGGACTGCGGCCAGCCGAGACCCAGGAGGAAGCGCACCTTGTCGAGCATGTGCACGCCCAGGTTGCCAATGGGTCCGTTGCCAAACTCCATGTAGGCCCGCCAGCCGCGGTTCTCCATGATGGCCTTGTAGGGCAGCAGCGGCGCCGGCCCCGTCCACAGGTCGTAGTTCAGGTGGGCGGGCACGGGTGCGTCGGGGATCGACCCCGCGCTCCAGCCCTCGGAGCCAAGATAACTGTAGGTCTCGACGAGGGCGATTTTGCCCAGCCGGCCGCTGGTGATGTATTTGTCGCGGGCCTGCAGGTAGAGCGGATTGCTGCGCCGCTGGGTGTTGACCTGCACGACCCGGCCGTATTTGCGCGCGGCGGCGACGAGGGCCTCGCCCTCGAGCACATCGACGCCGACGGGTTTTTCCAGATAGAGGTCCGCCCCGGCCTGCATCGCGGCGATGGCCGGCAGCGCGTGCCAGTGATCGGGGGTGGCGATGATGACGATGTCGTGCGCCCCCGCGGCGAGCATTTGGCGGTAATCCACGAAGGTCCGCGGCACGGCCGTCTGGTGCTGGGCGACGAGCTTCAGGGTTTTCTGGAGGTTGCGCTGGTTGACGTCGCAGAGCGATACGAAGTCCACCGCGGTGCAGCGGGCGAAGATCTCGAGGTTCACCCCGCCATACCAGCCGGAGCCGATGACGCCGACCCGGGGGCGCGGCTTGGTGTCAGCGGCCTGGAGGCGGGAGCGGGTGGCAACGGCAGCACCGGCCACGGCGAGAGAGGACACAAATGTGCGACGATTCATAGGGGTAGAGGTTTACGCCACTTTGACCGCCGAAAAACACAATGCAACCCGGAGCTAGGTTCGGATCTGCCCCCTTGATTCCTTGCTTCTTGTGGAGTGGACCCATCAGCCCGGTCCCGTGCGACAGGGCAACACCCCATAGTAGGGGGCCAGCCGATGGTGTATTCCTGTCCCTGCATTATCACGAAACAACTCACTCAACGTTCAATCTTATGAAAAAGCTTATCCTTCCTTGTCTCGCCCTCGTCCTGGTCTCGCTATCCGCCTGCACCTCCCCGACCACTACCAGCAAAACGACCACCACGTCGGAGCAGACCACGGTCCCGGGTCCAGTCACCACCACGACTACCGAGACGACCAAGACCAAGTAAGGGTCAGGTTGGAAGCAGGATGCGGCCGGACCGACCATCCTGCTTCGCCGCTGCGTGTTCATATTCAATCCATTATTCCGGTTATTTCAGTTTAGCCGGACATGACTAGCACCGCCATGACCCGATTTCCCCGCATTGTGGCGGGTCTGATCTTCCTCCTGGCGGCTTGGCCGTTGCGGGCGGATACCCCGGCCGCTGAACCGCCCCAATCTGATCCCGATGCGATCGCGCGGGACGAACTGGAGAGTGCGCGGGCGGACCTGAAGGCCGGGCGCGCGACCAAAGCGATGAACAGGCTTAGCGCGGTCTTTGCGCTGCGCGGTGTGTCGGAGTTCTACCGGGTCAGGTCGCTCGCCCTCACGGTGGAGCTCAGCCTGGGACGCGGGGATTGGAAATTGGCGAAGCGGTGTGCCGAACGGGTCGTCAACTCGCCCGAGGCGGATCCGGCGGACCGGGTTTACTGCGAGGAAGTCCTGCGAAACCTGCGGCAGGACCACCCGGAAGTCTTCCGTTAACGGCAGGTTGCCCACCGGCTGGCCGGCGCCGGACTGCATCCCCGTTTGACGGGCGGAAAAAACGGGGCAAATTGCGGGCATGACTCTCCTTCTCCGGCTGTTCCTCACCTGCGCCGGGCTCCTCCTCTCCGCTGGCGCCGCGACCAAGGGCCCGGACCCGCTCGTCGTCGCCCATGGCGAGAAGGTCGAGCTCACCGACTACCTCGTGCCCGGCAAGACCGTGATCTTCGACTTCACGAGCAAGTATTGCGGGCCGTGCCAGATGTATGAGGAGCCGCTCAAGGCCCTGCATCGGAAACGCGCGGACATCGTCGTGGTGAAGGTGGACATCAACCGGCCCGGTGTGACCAAGATCGACTGGCAGTCCCCCGTGGCGCAGCAGTACCGGATGGATTCGATTCCCCGGTTCAAGATTTTCGGCCCCGACGGGAAGCTTCTCGCCGAGGATATCGGCCGCGACAAGCCGGCCCGCAAGCTGGTGAACACCTGGTGCGAGGACCTCGGCTTTTGACCGGACCGTGGCCGGCGCGTCCGGGCACTTAAGCCACTCTTTGAACTGGCGCTTCTTTACGGGCTGGGCCTCCATGGTCCTTGAATACCCCCTTCCTCCCTAATCCCGTCACTTCTCCCTGCACTACATGAAATATCCGATTCAACGCCGTGATTTTATCAAGAGTTCCGCCTTGCTGGCCGCCGGCCTCAGCCTCCCGGGGTTGACGTCCTGCGTCTCACCGCGTACGCGCACCGCGCGCCGCCCCGCCGCCGGGAGCCGGCTCAACGTCGGGCTGGTCGGCTTCGGCACGATCGCCCATGCGACGACACCGAATTTTCTGGCCGACGAACGGGTGAAGATCGTCGCCGTGGCGGATCCGGTCTCAGAGCTGCCGAACTACGGCTATTCCGGCGAACACACCGGCGGACGCCTGAAGGGGAAGCGGGTGGTGGAGGAGTATTACGCCCAGCAGGCGAAGGGCGGCTACACGGGCTGCAAGGTGTACGAGGATTTCCGGGAAATGATCGCGCGCGAGGACCTCGACGCGATCGTGATCAACACGCCCGATCACTGGCACTGCGCGGTGGCGGTGCACGCCGCACGCAAGGGGATCCATGTCTACGGCCAGAAGCCGCTCGCCCTGACCGTCGGCGAGGGCCGCCGAATTGCCGACGAAGTGAAGGCCGGCGGCATCGTCTGGCAGACCGGCAGCCAGCAACGCAGCACCGAATATTTCCGCATGGCCTGCGAGTTTGTCCGCAACGGCCGCCTCGGGCGGGTGAAGAGCATCAAGATCGAGCTGCCGGGCGACCACAAGAACTGGTCCGGACTGGCCGACCGGAAACAACCCGAGCAGGCGCCCCCGGAATTGAACTACGACCTGTGGCTCGGGCCCGCGCCCGACCGGCCCTACGTGCCGGCGCTGCTTCAGCTGAACTGGCGGCACAACTACGACTTCTCCGGCGGCATGATCACCGACTGGGGCGCCCACCACCTCGACATCGTGCAGTGGGCCCTGGGCATGGACGCGAGCGGCCCGGCGCGGGTCGAGATCCGCAATGTCACCCTGCCTCCCGCGACCGACCTGTACAACACGGCCACGGACTTCGATTTTGACGTGATCTACGCCAATGGCGTGCGGGTAAACGTCACCAACAACAAGGACCGGACCAACGGCATCCGCTTCGAGGGGGAGGACGGCCGGTCGCTCTTTGTGAACCGCGACAAGATCGAGACCACGCCGAAGGAGCTGATCCGCCAGCGGATCAAGGACGACGAGATCCGGCTTTACGAGAGCCGGCTGCACGAGCGCAATTTTGTGGACGCGATCTACAACGGGACCGAGCCGATCACGCCGATCGAGGTCGGTCACCGGTCGATCACCATCGCGCACTTCGCCAACATCGCGATCCGCCTCGGGCGCTCGTCGCTCGACTGGAACCCGGTGGCGGAGAAATTCGTCAACGACACGCAAGCCGACGCCATGCTGCACCGGCCGATGCGCAAGCCCTATGCCGTGTGAGCCGACTCCAGGGAAAACACGAAGGAACCAATAAGCAAAGCCAGGCCTTGGCTCCTTGGCTTCTTTTTGTGTAGCTGTGTATCATGGGACTGAAGATCAAATGGAACGATGACCGGGTGCGCGGGGCGACCACGGCCATATTGCTCATCAGCCGTGATCGCCTGCATCGCGGCGAGACCGGGGACCTGGTCCAGGCGGCCCTGGCGGAATATCGGGCTGATCCGGAAGGCTACAAAGGGAAGAAGGCCGTCTGGGCGGACGCCAAGGAACTCGGGCCGCTGACCAAGGCCGCGCACATCGCGTATTACAAGAATTTGCTTACGGCCATTGAGGCGCTCCTGAAGCGAATGGAGCAGGGCAGGCGTCAGTCCAACAGCCTGCTCGAGCTCGACAATTACCTGATCGCCAGCCTCCGGAATGTGCGCTGAAGGCCGTCGGAAGGGGGTGGCGGCGAACACATTTTTCCGGGAGATCGCGCCG
>JANMTJ010000335.1:0-2078 GCA_031390295.1 Oleiharenicola sp. | reverse complement strand
TTACTTGAGCAGCTGACGCCAACACAAGGGCTAGCGCTATACCTATCGTAACGTTCACCCAAAAGAGGTTGGACACTTGAGCGTGCGTAATGCTCGCGCTTTGGACAGTCGCAGAAGACAACCCGCCGTCCTTAAAGATACGAAGTATGCTACTCACGCTTATCACCATGCCTACGAGACCGAAGTCACCTGGCACCAGCAACCTCGCAAGCACGACCGCTGCAACGATATTGATTGAGGCTTTGGCGATCTGGGCTAACAGCGTGACGACACCGCCGGAGATGACACGGTTCTTGAACGTGTCATTGTCGGTTTGATGTTGGTAGCGCGTCATTGATGGACTGCGTTCTATCAATTCGTACCTTAGGATAGTGACCAGAATTATATTGCTATCTAGTGCTAACTATGATCTTCTAAGTCCGCGTGCGACGTAACGATGATCTCGAAGCCACCATCGTGGCGAAGTTCACCACGATGGCGGCCGTGCTCGATGAACGCGGGCGGCGCCTCTGGGCCGCGGCCGAATCGACGGCGATTGGCTATGGTGGTGACGCGCTCGTCTCGGCGGCGACCGGGTTGGCGCGCGAGACCATCCGCAAGGGCCGCCGGGAACTGGCGGGCGGGCTGGAGGTCACCACGCGGATTCGGCGGGCCGGCGCCGGCCGTCCGGCGCTGGATCAGACGCAGCCGGGCCTCACCGCGGCCCTGGAGGCGCTGGTGGACCCGCTGACGCGCGGGGATCCGATGTCGCCGCTGCGGTGGACCTGTAAGAGCCGCGCGCAGCTGACGGCCGCCTTGACGGCGCAGGGCTGGCAGGTGAGTTCCACGACCGTGGGGCGGCTGCTCAACGGGCTCGGGTATCGTCTGCAGTCCGTCCGGAAGAGTCGCGAAGGCACGGCGCATCCGGATCGGAATGCCCAGTTCGAGCACCTCAACGCGACGGCGACGACGTTCCTGGCGCAGGGCGAACCCGTGATCTCGGTCGACACCAAGAAGAAGGAATTGGTGGGCGATTTCAAGAATGCCGGCCAGGAATGGGCGCCGGCCGGCACGCCGGAGCACGTGCGGGTGCACGACTTCCCCAGTGACGCCGTGGGGAAAGCGATTCCGTACGGGGTGTACGACATGGCCCGCAACGAGGCCTGGGTGAGTGTCGGGCGGGATCACGACACTCCGGCGTTCGCGGTCGCGTCGATTCGGCAGTGGTGGACGATGATGGGACGCCGCGCCTACCCGCACGCGACCGCCTTGTTCATCACGGCCGACGCGGGCGGGAGCAATGGGCATCGCTGCCGCGCGTGGAAGCGGGGCCTCCAGCGCTTGGCCGACGATCTGCAGCTGACGATTCACGTGTCGCACTTCCCACCGGGGACGAGCAAGTGGAACAAGATTGAGCATCGCCTCTTCTGCCACATCACCACGAATTGGCGCGGCCGACCCCTGCGCACGTTCGAGACGGTGGTGGAACTCATCGGCCACACCCGCACCGCGACCGGCCTGCGCGTCAGAGCCCGACTGGACAAGCGGCGGTACCGGACCGGTGTCGTCGTGACGCGCGCCGAGATGCAGCAACTGGCCTTGCATCGACATACCTTTCACGGGGACTGGAACTACGAACTTCGGCCGCGGTGAAGTTGACTACTTTGATTCGATCAAATGCCTAACCTGGATAATTCGGTGCGCCACGAAGGCGCGGAGGACCAGTGGATGGAAGTTCCACCCGAGTAGTGGTCGGTTCGACTCGGTAGCGACCTGCACGACGGCGTCGGCGACGTCGCTGTCGAAGCTGCAGGCACAACATCTCCGTCAGGGAGATGCGCAAGCGCACGGGCCGTAACGCGAGTGAATCCTGAGCAGGCCTCGAAAGTGACGATGTGGACGCCGACCCGCCTGAATTACGGGGAAGGCTGGTATCCGCCGCGGAAGCAACCGACAGATGCACGCGACGGGGTCCACCGGGGTAGTGGGAACAGCACGTGCGCATGGTGCTCCGGGTAACGTGGGAGGCCCACGGGCGGCGAGCGGTCGCGACGCTCGACGGCAGCACCGGCTGCCGGCCGGCGTGGGCGTCGGAGAGG
>JANMTJ010000321.1:0-1603 GCA_031390295.1 Oleiharenicola sp. | reverse complement strand
ATCGCGGAAAGCGCCAACGGCATCGACGGCTGGCGTTTCTGGGACGAGCCGGTGGACCTGCCCGAGCTCAAGCCCGAGACCAACGTCTACGACATGCGCATCACGTTCCATGAGGACGGCTGCATTTACGGCGTGTTCTGCGCCGAGGCGAAGGATCCCTCCGCCAAACCCGGCGACCTGTCGAGCGCCGTGGCGCAGGCCGGCCTGGTCCGCACGAAGGATTTCAAGAAATGGGAGCGACTGCCCAACCTCAAGACCCCCGCTTCGCAGCAGCGCAATGTCGTGCTCCACCCGGTATTCGTCGACGGCCAGTATGCGTTCTACACGCGGCCGATGGACGGATTCATCGATGTCGGCTCCGGCGGCGGCATCGGCTGGACGCTGTGCCAGGACATCACGACCGGCGTCACGGGCCCGGAGCAGATCATCGATGGCCGGGCCTACCACACGATCAAGGAAGTGAAGAACGGCCCGGGCCCGGCCCCGATCAAGACCCCGCAAGGCTGGTTGCACCTCGCGCACGGCGTGCGCGCCTGCGCCGCCGGCCTGCGCTACGTGCTCTACATGTTCATGACCTCGCTGGAGGACCCGACCAAGGTCATCGCCCGCCCGGGCGGCCACTTCCTCGCCCCCTACGGCGGCGAGGGCTTCGGCGACGTGTCAAACGTCACGTTTACCAACGGCTGGGTCGAGCTGCCCGGCAAGGAGCGCACCGTGCTGATGTATTACGGCGGCTCCGACACGCGCTGCTACGTCGCGCGCTCGACCGTGGCCAGGCTGGTGGACTGGTGCCTGCACACGCCCGAGGACGCGCTCACGACCCGCAAGGCGGTCGAGCAACGTCTCGCGCTCATCCGCGCGAACCAGGCGCTGGTGGGGAAGTAGCCTCCGCGGAAACACTGTTGCCAGTTGGTTTTACCGGCCTTAATCATGCCGTTCTGGACGCTCTTAAAGTGTCCTCATCCGCATGAAACTTCCCGCCCCCAAGACCATCCTGATCGTCGAGGACGACGTCGGTTTGCGGGAATCCCTCATGGAGCTGGCGGGGGCCAGCGGTTACGAGGTGCGGGGCTGCGACTCCGCGAAGGAGGGCTACGAACTGGCGGTGAACTTCAAGCCGACGCTGATTTTCTGTGATGTGCATCTCACCCAGGGTGACGGGCGCCAGGTGCTCGCCCGGCTGCGCGAGCACGAGGCAATGAGCGACTGCCAGTTCGTGCTGATGACCGGGGATTTGGTGGGCGCGTCACAACGAACCAGCATCGAGTTCCAGGCCGATGACTATCTGGCTAAACCGTTTTCCCTGCCGGAATTCCTCGCCTGCATGGACGCGCGCTACCGGCAGGCCAATTGCTAGGGGCGCGGGGACGCCGGTTTCGCCAACGCCTGTTTCAGGTGCGGGACCAGGCGCTTGCTGAACTCCGTCGTGTCGGGACCGGAAAGGTGCGACCACTCGGGGCAGTCGAAGATGAGCTCGGGATGGTCGGAATAGTAGATGTTGGGCGACTGGGTCTCCTGCATGAGCCGGGTCCAGGCGCCGGCGCGCGGCGTAGCCCGGTCCTCCAGTTCCTTGAGCGGGCCGGAGTGCGGGAAACGGACAAAG
>JANMTJ010000264.1:0-2171 GCA_031390295.1 Oleiharenicola sp. | reverse complement strand
CACCGCGGCCGACCTCGCCGACCCCAAGAAGGTGCATGTCTCGCTCGCGGGCCCGGCCGATAAGGACAACTGGGTGCAGGAGGACGACGTCCTCGACACCTGGGCCTCGTCGTGGCTGTGGCCGTTCGCCACGCTCGGCTGGCCGGACCGGGCCGCGATGGACAAGGCGGGTTTCGACTATTTCTACCCGACCACGACACTCGTCACGGGGCCCGACCTCATCTTCTTCTGGGTGGCCCGCATGATCATGGCCGGCCTGGAGTTCGTCCGCCCCGGCGAGCCGCTGGAGCGGCGGATTCCGTTCAAGCACGTTTATTTCACCGGCATCATCCGCGACCAGCAGGGTCGCAAGATGTCGAAGTCGCTCGGCAACTCGCCCGATCCGCTCGACCTGATCGCGAAATACGGCGCCGACGGCCTGCGCTTCGGCATCGTCTCCCTCGCGCCGCAGGGGCAGGACATCCGCTTCCAGGAGGACCGGATCGAGGGCGGCAAGAATTTCTGCAACAAGCTCTGGAACGCCTGCCGCTTCCGCCAGATGAGCGGCGAAATGGCCGACAACTCCTCGTGCGCCGCGATCCTCGCCCGGCTGGAGCCGGCGAAGTTCGATGCCGATGACCACGCCATTCTGGACCGGTTGCTCGCCACGACGCGCGAAGTGGACCGCTGCTTCGGGGAGTTTGAGTTCAGTGCGGCCGTGCAGGCGCTCTACGGATTTTTCTGGAATGATTTCTGCGACTGGTACGTGGAGGTTTCCAAGTCCAAGCTGCAGGATCCCGGCACCAAGGCGAACTGCCTGGCGATCCAGGACCTCGTGCTGCGCCAGACGCTGCTGCTGCTTCATCCCTTCACCCCGTTCATCACGGAGGAACTCTGGCACCTGCTCGGCTACGGCGCCGAGGGCACGTTCCTCATGCGCGACGCCCAGATGGAGAACTGCTCGCAGATCGCCAGCCGCGGGCTGCAGCTTGACCCGGCGGCGGCGGCGCTGGTCAGCCAGCTCAAGGCCGTCGTCTCGCAGGTCCGCGCCTTCAAGGCGGAGCAGGGGGAAGCAGCCAGCAAGGCCTCGGAATTCGTGGTCGAGGCGGGCGACGCCCACTGGGCGGTGCTCGACGCCAACCTGGCCAAGCTCAAGCGCATGATGGGCGCGGGCTCGATCGTGCGCGGGGCGATGTCACCCAACGCCCCGGCCATCGTGACGGCGTTCGGTTCGTGGAATCTCATCAAGCAACTGAAAGGCGACCCCGCCGTCGAAAGGGTGCGGCTCACGAAGGAGCTTGAGACAATCGCGAAGCACATCGCGGCGACCGAGGCGCGGCTGGCCAACAAGGCGTTCACGGACAAGGCGCCGGCTGCAGTGCTCGAGGGCGCGCGCAAGCAACTCGCCGACCAGCAGGCCAAGCACGCCGAGCTCCAGCGTCTAATGGCCGCTCTCGGTTAACCCCGGCTTGCCTGCCCTTACTGCACGCACTAACTTCCTCATCCCACATGAAAAAAGCCCTGATTACCGGCATTACTGGCCAGGACGGTTCCTACCTTGCCGAGCTGCTGCTCGACAAGGGTTACGAGGTGCACGGCATCATCCGCCGGGCCTCGACGTTCAACACCAGCCGCATCGACCACCTGAATTTTGACCGCCATGCCAATGGCGCAAAACTCACCTTGCATTACGGCGATCTCGCCGACGCCGTGCAGATGGTGAAGCTGCTCTACGAGCTGCAGCCCGACGAGATCTACAACCTCGCCGCCCAGTCGCACGTGCGGGTGTCGTTCGACATTCCCGAATATACGGGTGACATCGACGGGCAGGGCGCCCTCCGCATCCTTGAGGCCATCCGCGAGGCGGGCCTGGTGAAGAAGACCCGTTTCTACCAGGCGTCGTCCTCCGAGATGTTCGGCAAGGTGCAGGAGGTGCCACAGGTCGAGACGACGCCCTTCTGGCCGCGCTCACCCTACGGCTGTGCCAAGGTGTATGCCTACTGGCTGACGGTGAATTTCCGCGAGAGCTACAACCTGCACGCGTCCAACGGCATCCTTTTCAATCACGAGTCGCCCCGCCGCGGCGAGACCTTCGTCACCCGCAAGATCACCCGCGCCGCCACCCGCATCAAACTGGGCCTGCAAGACTCGATCTATCTGGGCAACATCGACGCCAAACGCGACTGGGGCTA
>JANMTJ010000235.1:0-6647 GCA_031390295.1 Oleiharenicola sp. | reverse complement strand
CGCGCCCTGGCGGACCAGCCGGTGGGTGTCCGGCGTTTCATCGAGGATGAATTGCTCACCGATTCCGGCTATCGCGAAAGCGTGGCCGAGGAGCGCGTGAAAAAAGCCTTTGCCGCCGCGGGCGCGGCGCCCGATGCGCTGGCCTTTCTCGTGGGCCGCCGGTTGCTGCGCGTGGAGGAACGGCTGGATGTGCGGCGCGTGGAGCTGACGCACGACGTGCTCTGCAGCGTGGTCAAGGCCACCCGCGAAGTGCGGCAGGAACGCGAGACCAAGGAAGCCGTCGAAAGGCAGCTCGTGGCCACCCGCGAAAAGGAAGCGGTCACCCGCCGGGCGTTGTTTCGAGCCCGCCTGGTCGCCGGCGTTTGCACGGTGCTCCTCCTTTTGGCCGCCGGAACTGCCGTCTTTGCATTTTCCAGCCTCAAACGCGCCCGCCAGGCGGAACAAGCCGCCCTCAAGGCCGAGCAAACCGCCCAACAGGCAGCGGAGGCGGCACGGGCGGCCGAGGCCCGGACCGAGGCGTTGCGCAAACTTTCCGACACCGCGCGCGGCCAGGCCGAGGGGCTCGCGAGTTTCCTGCTCGCCGATTTCTTCGATGAACTTGAACCGACCGGCCGGTTCGACACCATCGCGCGGCTCGCCGAGCGGACGGTGGCTTATTACAGCGGCCTGCCCGAGGAATTGCGCTCGCCTTTCACGGAACGCCGTCGCGCGCTGGCCCTGATGCGACAGGGCTGGGCGGTGTTCAGCCAGGGAAAATACGACGCGGGCGAAATGATGCTCAACGATGCCGTCGCGGCCTTTGAAAAGCTCCGGGCCGAGGGCGATCAGGAAGGCTCGGCCGTCGGCCTCGCGTTGTCGCTCGTCTACCAGAGCCAGACCTACAGCGCTTTCCGCGATCCCGATGCCCAACTCAAGACCCGGCAACGCGCGGTGGAACTCCTTCGCGCTCCCGCCGCGGCTGCCAATGCCTCGTCCCGCACCAAGCGCAGTCTCGCCTATGCGCTTCGCCTGCTCGGCCTCATCCAGCCGGACAACGCCGCCGCACTGGCCCTTTACGAGGAATCCCGGCAGGTGCTGGCTGGCACCGGGGCACTGGATTACTCGGATCTTTCCGCCGCATCTTCCCATGCCCTTTCGACCCGGAACGCCGCCTTCCGGCTCACGGCCTTGAACCGCACCGACGAAGCCGAGCGGTATCGGAAGGAAGCGCTCGCGCTGGTCGGGGAGGTGCTGGGCCGGCGGCCGGGCGACCTGTTGGGACTTTATGCACGGAGCATGCTCCAGAACGATCAGGCCGAGGCGGAATTCACCCGATTCAACTTCGACGCCGCTTTGGCGATGGCGACCGCGGCTGAGCAAACCTGTGTGGAGTACCTCCGTTTCAATCCCGCCGATCCCGGTCTATGGCAGGGTGTGGCTGCAACGCGTAGCCGGGTCGCGGGATATCTTGCCCAATTGGGACGGATCAATGAGGCGGTGGAAAAATTCCGGGCCGCCGCCAACGTCGCCATTGAGCAGCGCTCGGATGCGGAGGGAATTCAAGCGGTTCCGGGCGCCTTCGCCACGCTGGCCATCTGGGAAGCGCGGCGGGGCAACCAGTCTGCCGCCGATAAAGCCTTCGCCGAGGGGGTTCGCATCCGGGCGACCATGGACCGGGAACGGCGGGCGACGGAAACGAATCGCGAAGTCACCCGGCTGTTCTTTATCCGTGAGCGTCAACAGCAGCTCATGTGGTCGCGCGGGGACTACGCCAGCCTGGTTGCTGACGCCGGAGAGGACGTCAAAGCGACGGAACTCCTCCTGCAATCCCCCAAGATAACTCCGGCGGAAAAGCTGGCACTCCAGCGTCGGCTCCCGGCCCTCAGGGATTACATGGCATGGGCGCATATTATGCTGGGTCACTATACCGAAGCCGAGGCTATCCTGCGCGAGCTGTTGCCTGAACTTAAGGCGGAGGAGACCACCATCGCCAAGAGCGGGACGGAAGCGAGTCGCCGGAACGGGCTGGCCTTGGTCCTTGCGCGGCAGGATCGCCGCGCAGAGACGCTGTCCATCCTGGCTCCGGCCGTGGCCTGGTACCGCGACCGGGCGGGCAAGGGTGACAGCACCTTGGACGGTAAAACCAACTTGGGCGAGTCGCTGTACATCCAGGCGCTGGCGCAGCCGGACGACGCCGATGGCCGATCCGCCCGCCGTGCATTGCTGGACGAAGCCGCGCAAGTTATGGACAGCCTCAGTGCGGAGGCGAAGCAACTCCACTACCAGCGTATCGTGATCGGCTGGATCGCCGAAGAACGCGCGAAGCAGGATAACTGACCAGGTGGCGAAACCGCCAACGCTCAACGCTGAACGTTCAACTTTTAACACCCAATGAAAACAACCCATCCAAGTATTTCAGTCTCTGACTTGGGCGTTAAGCGTTCAACGTTGAGCGTTAAATGTTTCGCGCTGGCTCTGATTGCTTTGTTTGCCAGCGCGTCGCTCCCCGCCGCCACGCCTGAGCTGCGGGACGCGGTGAAGACGAAAGTAGGCGCCGAGTATGCGTCGCTCGAGGCCATTTACAAAGACCTCCATGCGCACCCGGAGCTGTCGTTCATGGAAACACGGACGGCCGCGCTCCTCGCCGGCGAGTTCCGCCGGCTGGGCTTCGAGGTTACGGAGAAGGTCGGTAACACCGGCGTCGTGGCCGTCATGAAGAACGGGCCCGGCCCCACCGTGCTGGTGCGCGGCGACATGGACGCCTTGCCCCTCAAGGAATTGTCGGGCGTGTCCTACGCCAGCACCGATGTCGTCAAGGATCTTTCCGGCAAGGACCAGCCGGCCATGCACGCCTGCGCCCACGACACGCACGTGACCGGACTCATCGGCACGGCCCGGGTGCTGGCGGCGTTGCAGGACAAGTGGAGCGGCACGCTCGTCATGATCGGCCAGCCCGCCGAGGAAATTGGTGCCGGCGCCCGTGCGATGCTCACCGACGGCCTCTACACCCGGTTTCCCAAACCAGATTACGCGCTGGCCCTGCACACCTCGTCCCAGCAGCCGGCGGGCGAGATCGGCTATGGCGAGGGACCGTTCCTCGCGAGTGTGAACTCACTCGACATCCTGGTGCGCGGAGTGGGTGGACACGGGTCGGCGCCGCACACCACCAAGGATCCCATCGTGCTCGCGGCCCAGATCGTGGTCGCCCTGCAGACCATCGTCAGTCGCGAGGTGAAGCCCGGCACCCCGGCCGTCGTGACCGTCGGTACCATCCACGGCGGCTTGAAGCGCAACATCATCTCCGAGGAAGTGAAGCTGGAGCTCACCCTGCGTGCCTACGACGACAAGGTCATGGACCAATTGGTCGCCTCCATCCGCCGCATTTGCGCGGGCACCGCGCAGGCGGCCGGCATACCCCGGGATCGTCTGCCGGTAGTGACTGTTTCCGAGGAGCAAACCCCGGTCACGGTCAACGACGGCCCGCTCACACGCCGGTTGAGCGGCGTATTCACCGAATGGCTGGGTGCCAACCGCGTGAAGCAAACGCCCCCCATCATGGGCGGGGAGGACTTTTCCGAGTTCGGGCGCACGACCCCGCATGTGCCGATCTGCATCTGGTGGATTGGCGGCATGGCCCCGGAGAAATTTGAGGAGAGCAAGCGGACAGGCGTGCCGGTGCCCTCGAACCATTCGCCGTTGTTCGCCCCCGTGCCTGAGCCGACGCTCAAGGCCGCCGTCACCTCGATGACCGCCGCCGTGCTCGAGCTACTGGCGAAGAAGTAAATCCAATGCCCAGATTCTTTAACACGGAGTGCGCAGAGGCCGCGGAGGAGATTCAGGATAATTCTGCTCCGTACACTCCGTGATCTCTGTGTTGAAAAATTCATGAGTGATTCCGCCAAAGCCGTCTTTCTCAGTTACGCGTCACAGGACGCCGAGGCGGCGAAACGCATCGCGGATGCCCTGCGCGCGGCCGGCGTCGAGGTGTGGTTCGACGCGGAGGGCGGACTGGAGCACGGCGACGAGTGGGACGCCAAGATCCGCCGGCAGATCAAGGAGTGCGTGCTCTTCCTTCCGATCATCTCAGCCAACACCCAGGCCCGGGAGGAGGGCTATTTCCGTATCGAGTGGGAGCTGGCGGCGCAGCGCGCGCTCGGCATCGCGAGCGGGGTGGCCTTCATTTTGCCGATCGTCATCGACGACACACGCGAGCCCGACGCCCTCGTGCCCGACCGCTTCCGCACGGTGCAGTGGACCCGCCTGCGCGGCGGCGAGCTCACGCCCGACGTCAAAGCGCGCTTCCTCAAGCTCTGGTCGCACCGGGCCGGGGTGGTGAAACACGCCGAGGAAAGCAGAGAACAGACCAGCCACGGTTTAGGCCGGGCGACTGGTCCCGGGTCGGCAGCGGCCGACATCGGGAAGTCAGAGGACAGAGGCCAGGGTAGATCGCTCGCCAAGCCGGACTGGAAAGCCTACGCCGGGCTTGCCGTGGCCATCTTCGCCCTGGTGGCGGCCGTCGGCTGGTGGCTGCTGCGTCCATCACCTCCCGCCTCCAGTCTCCCGCCTGCGGTGAGCATGCCGAATCCGCCTCCCGCCTCCCCGGCGGCCCCCGCCGCCGTTTCCGAGGCCCGGCAGCTGATGGAGAAGGCCCGGGCGCTTTACATCAACCGGCTCGACACGTCACGCGATGACTGCGCGCTCGCGGAGGACCTCCTCAAGCAGGCGCAGGGCAAGGAGGCGAACGACGCGGAGGTGTGGGCCTCGCTGTCGCACCTGCACAGTTATGTGTTTCTGCGGGGCTGGGACCTGAACAACCAGCGCCGGGAAGCGGCCCGGGTGGCCGCGCAGCGCGCGGTGCGGCTTGATCCGGCCTCCTTCGAGGGCCGGCTGGCCGAGGTGTTCCTGCTGGCCGACACGGGGCCGGAGGCCCCGGAGAAGGAACGGCTGTTGCGGGCGTTGCGGACAGAGCGGCCGGCCGAGAAGCGGTTGCTGCGTGCCCTGGCCACGGTGCTGGACCGCCGGGGCGAACTGGCGGAGGCCGACGCGCTCAGCGACGAGGCCGCGGCGTTGCCCGGCGGGGACCCGCTTTCGCTCTACAACAAGAGCCTCCGGCACTGGTTCGCCGGCAACACCGGCCGGGCGGAGGCGGCCATGGCCGACGCGCTCGAGCAGGCGCCGACTTTCACCGGCGCGCTGATCTTCACCGCCTTTTATGCGGCCATCCTCCATGGCGACCTCGAGCGGGCGCGCGCGACGATCAGCCGCGTGCCGGCCGGCGAAATGCGCGAGGACCGGCCGGCTTTTTTCGCCTACTTCATCGAACTGCTCGCCCGCCAGCCCGATGCGGCCATCGTCCGGCTGCAGGCGATGCCCCGCGCCTGGCTCGAGGACAACTGGTACCGCGGCCCCAAGGCCGCGCTGGTCGGCGATGCGCTGCAGGCCGGCGGCCGGCCGGCCGCGGCGGCGATCGAATGGCGGACCGCCCTC
The DNA here is from genome assembly GCA_031390295.1 of Oleiharenicola sp. Lineage (GTDB taxonomy): Bacteria > Verrucomicrobiota > Verrucomicrobiia > Opitutales > Opitutaceae > Lacunisphaera. The sequence goes on along the minus strand of JANMTJ010000235.1, from coordinate 1,181 downwards.
CGGCAGATCGAGGAGGTCCTGCAGGAGAGGCCGAACTACCAGGTCGCCCTGGTTCGTCGCGCGCAGCTCCTGGCGAAACTGGGGGAGCGGAAACAGGCGGAGATCCAGTTCAAGACGATCGTCGAGCGGGCCGGCGTCAACCTGGCGGGCGACGCGCCCGTGCCACCCTGGATGACGGAACTGTTGATCCTGCTGGGCCGGCATGAGGAGGCGATCCCCCAGATCTCGCGGGCGCTCCGGCGCGAGCGCCGCGCGGTGGATTACACCGTTGCGACGCTCCGGCTCGACCCGCAATTCGACCCCCTGCGTGCCCAGCCGGAATTTGCCCGGGTCATCGCCGAGGCCGAGGCCATCGAGCAGGCCGCGGCGGCGGTCAAGCCCGCGCGCGGCTGGCCGAAGGACCCGGAACTGAAACGGGCGATTGCGCTCATCGAAGGGCTGGAATCCATTCCCGACGACTTCGCACTCGCCGAGGAGATCGCGAAACGGGTCGTGGACCGCGCCCCGGCCGATGCAGAGGCCGCGACCGTCATGGCGCGGGTGCAGAGCCAGTATATGAAGCGTGGCTTCGACCGGACCGACGAGCGGGCGGCCCTGGCCCGGCGCTATGCGGAGCGTGCCCTGCAGCTGGCGCCCGACGAACCCGAGGCGATGTACGCCATTGCGTGTTACCTTGACTCCCGCGGGACCGACGGACCGCGGGCTGAGCGGTTGCTGCGCCGCGCCTTGGAACTCGATCCCGCCAATCCGCGCCCCGGCCGGGAGCTGGCCGACCTGCTCTTCGGCCAGGATCGCCTGGCGGAGGCGCTCGCCCAGTCGCAGGACAACGTCCGCCGGTTCCCGGCCGATGTGCTGGCCCGCTATGATCTGGCGCGGCATTACAAGGACCAGGGTCGCTACGAGGAATTCGGCCGCGAGCTTGAGGCCACGCTGGCCATCGCCCCGCTGCCGAATGCCATCGTGTGGAAGGCCCGGTTGCAGTTCGGCCTGCACAACGATTTCGCCGGCATGAAGACCTGGCTCGACCGGGTGCCCGAGCGGGTGCGCGGCACGGAGCGGGCGGTGTTTGGCTACTTTCTCTACGCCGCCTTTGGCGGTCAGGCCGAGACGGGCCTGGAGGCCCTGCGCGGCTTTCCGCAGAAGTGGTTCTCGGATTTTGAGTATGCCGGCCCGACCGCCCT
>JANMTJ010000183.1:0-7207 GCA_031390295.1 Oleiharenicola sp. | reverse complement strand
GTCGCGCGCAGGTCGGCGTGGGTGATGGCGGCGATATGCTGCTGGAATTCGTTCCAGAGCGCGTCGGCGTCCTCCGGGGCCGTCTCGACGAGGTTGGCGAGGAGCGGTGAGCCGGTGAGCTGGTCGAGCGTGATGGCCTCGGCGCGCAGGAGCTTGGGCGAGAGCCGGTCCTGAAAATACTCGATGCGGAGCTCGGCACGGACGACCCCGCCTTCCTTGAGGGAGGAGAACAGCTCGAAGGCCGGGCTGTCGCCAAAGACGTTCAGGTTGAAGTTCCCGGTTTTGTCGCCCAGCTCGACGCTGAGAAAGGGATTTCCGTTCTTGGCGGTCTTGGCAGTCAGGCGCCGCACGAGCAGCAGGCTGGCACAGGTGTCGCCGCCGTCGCGGGGCAGGGCCTTGATATCGCGAACGGTGAGGGGGGAGGGCAGGTCGGCCATGGGAAGTGAGCAGGACGCGCGGGGTTAGGTGCCAACCACAGCTTCGGGTGGGGCAGGTGCCACCGCCTTGGGCTTTGGTGTACCGACGAGGACCCCAAGGTGCTCCTGGATTTTCTGGAAGAATTCAACATTCAGGTCGCCCACCGGCACCTCATAGAGCTGGTGCGACGGCATATGCTCGTAGATCTGGCGGACGCCGTCCTCCGTGAGGCCGCGGAGCTTGATAAGTCTCTTGCGCTCCAGCATGAGGGCGAGGAACTGGAGGAGGGGCGTGTTGATCGCGGAGGGCTGGGTGTTGAGGGAGTCGGAATCCGAGCCAGAGGGGATCGCGAGGGTCAGGAACAGGTTCTCGGCCGTAAGCTTGAGGGCAAGGGCCGTGTTGTCGTCCCGGCGGGGCTTCCAAGCCGTCACCCACCGGCAATAGACAAAGGCGGGAGGCATGAATCGGCCATCCTCAGACTCCAGCAGGTCGCGCCGGGCCACCTCGCCAGTCGCCTCCCGCACGAGGTAGCTGACGACGCGGTCGTTCTCGGCGAACTCGCGGCTGCTGACGTAGCACTTTGTGGCAATCGGGTGAAGATTCAGCTCCATGGACGTTTTCCTGTTTACCCCGGGGCCCGGTGAACGCTAGCAAATTTGCCACGGATAGAGACAAACCACAGAACACACAGAACGGCTAAACCGGTCAATTTAGTGAAACCCACCTCAAAACAGAAAACATCTCACAGGAGCCAACAGAGAGAACAGCGGGACTCGATTTCTATCTCCTGTCTTGTCTCTGCGGCCGCCGGTGAAAAAACTTCCGTGTGTTCAGGGTATTCCGCGGTTAAATCCTCCTGTTTATGCCTGGTAGATTGATAGCCATCGGCGACATCCACGGCTGCCACAAGGAATTTGCCGACCTGCTCGACAAGCTCGACCTCAGGAAGGACGATCGCCTGATTCTGCTCGGCGATCTCATCAACCGCGGGCCCGACAGCGGCAAGGTGGTCGAGCTGGCCCGGGAGCACGCCACGGCTTCGCTCCTCGGCAACCACGAGTTGCGCCACCTCAACTACCGGCGCACCGACGACCCCAGCCATCTCAAGAGATACGACTATGCCACAATCGACCAGCTCCGGGGCAAGGACTGGGACTACCTCGAGTCCATGAAGCTGACCTACGAGGATGAGGAGCTGGGCGTGGTCTTCGTCCATGCCGGCTTTCTGCCCGGCCGGCCCTGGCAAAAGCAGCCCGCACGCGTCGTCACCCGGGTTCAGGTGGTGTGCAGCGACGGCGAGCCGCACAAGCGCTCGGAAATGCCCGACGCCCCGCACTGGTCCACCCTTTGGGAGGGTCCGCCGTTCGTCGTCTATGGCCACACCCCGCGGGAGGATATCGCCCGCACCAAGTGGACCCTCGGCATCGACACCGCATGCGTTCTGGGTGGCAGTCTTACGGCCTACGTCTTGCCCGAGAAAAAGATCGTCCAGGTGAAGGCGCGGGAAACGTACTACAAATCCTAGGGACAAGCATCCCGCCAGAAGGATCCGGTTAACCACCCTCTCGTGATTTCACGCTGCTTTTGACGAGAAGGGTCCGGCTCCGTTTAACGGCAAGGTAGGCGGCCTCGTGTCCAAGTGATTGCGTGCGTTCGTCCCGGAAAACCCTGGCGGTTTCGGATCCCGCCTCGGCCGCGAGGATGAACCAAGCCAGGGCTTCGATCTCATTTTTGGGCGCGGATTCATCTCCCACCAGATAGATGACACCCAGCCGGAATTGGGCCGGGGGAAACCCCGCATTGGCTGATTTTCGGATCCATTCCGTTCCGCTCCGCCAGTTGGCCGGCACTCCATTACCTTCCAGCAACATCTCTCCCAAGATTACCTGCGCATAATTATCACCCTGATCGGCGGCCAGAGTGAGGCATTCAACGGCCTTGGTCGCATCCTGGATTATCCGTTCCCCTCCCTTTTGCAGCAGGCCAAACACGAGTTCGGGCCTATGGTCGTCCATTTCTCCGGCCAATTCGCACCATCTGGCCGCGGCTGTTCCTGGTTTTACGCTGCCCTCCCAACCGTCCCGATACGCTAGGCCGAGGATGAACCGCGACTCCGCTTCGCCTTGGCTGGCAGTTTCCTGAAGGTATTGGGAAAAGGAAGTTTTTGCATGCACCGGCAGCGCCGGAGCCAACAAGGACAATACAATCAGGACGGCTTTGCCGGTAGTGGCAGGGTTTTGGGTAAGGTGGTGCAAAGTGCGTCCCGGGTCAGCTGAGATCCCGACATCAAATCCGGCTTCGTATCAGCGCGATCGACTCAATTACCTGACGGGAAGAGGGAACGGAGTGCATCCGGGGTCAAGCTGTATATGGGGTTAAACCCTACCATGAGTCAGGTAGGGTTCAGGCTTATAGCTATTCCGGGCCTGCGGGGCCCGGTCCGGACAGCTTGATCGAGCGGCACAGGCGTGTTGGCGGCAGGTTGCCAATTGACCCATGGGCTTGGCGGGCCAACCTTATGCGCACCAAACGGGGCCACGTGAGGGTTAACCTTAACTCCCAATAGTCATGCCAACATACTGGATGATCACCAACCGGAACACCGACGACCCCACGGGCCTCGGCAACCATCGCTCCGAAAGACTCAGCTTCTACACCGCCGACCGCGGCCCGGTCGACAAATTCCCGACCTGGACCAGCCGCTCAGAGAAGCAATTCCGGCTGGAACTCGCAGCCCAGGCCGATCACTTCACCGAGTTCAAACCCGCGGAGCACGAGCAGCAGAAGCATGTCACGCTCTTTGTCCACGGCTACAACAACGACTGGAAGGACGCCGCGATCCGCTACCAAAAGATCAACGACGCCTTCTATGCCGGCTCAGGCGGGCTCGGTATCTGCGTGCTCTTCACCTGGCCCTCCAATGGCCAGACCGCCCATTATCTCTCGGATCGCGACGACGCCCGCGCTTCCGGGCAGGCCCTGTCGCAGGCGCTCAACCTGCTTTATGACCATGCCACGATGATGGAGGTGCTGGCGTCCCAGAGCAGGGCGGTCTGCAAGGCCAAGGTCAGCGTGATCGCCCACAGCATGGGCAACTGGGTGCTGCAAAATGCCCTGAAATACACCTGGGAACGCTACAACAAGCCGCTCCTCGTCAGCCTCATCAACCAGTGCGTCATGGTCGCCGCCGATGTGGACAACGATCTTTTCGCCGGGGGCGAGACCATCGGCGGCGAAGGGGCGGAGGGCATGGCCAATCTCTGCTACCGCATCACCGCGCTCTACTCCGGCAAGGACTCGGTGCTCGGTGTCAGCGCCGGCCTGAAGCACTTCGGCAAGCGCCGTCTCGGTCGCTCCGGGCTCGATAAGGAGGTGAAGGTGTCAGACAACGTATGGGATTTCGACTGCAGCGCGCTCTTCAAGCCCGGTGAGAAGGATATCCACAGCGCCTACTTCTGGACGTCAAGGATCCAGAGCGTGATCAAGGCCGTGCTGCAGGGTCATGACAGGGGCATCATCAAGGCCAGGCATCTGCCGAAGCCGAGGTGAGCTGGGTTGACGCCGTGGTTTGCAAGACATCAACTCGGCCATGCGCCGCCTGCTTGCCCCCGTCCTCTTGGTCGCCCTTGCCGGACCGCTCCCGGCCGCCGACCCTCAGCTCGCGCCGATCTTCAACGGCAAGGACCTGACGGGTTGGCAGTCGCCGGGCATGGCTGACTTCTGGCGAGTGGAAAACGGCATCCTCATCGGCGAAAACAACGCAAAGTTGTCCGGCCATTACCTCTGGTCGGAAAAGGCCTATGGCGACTTCGTCCTGGAGTTCGAGGTGCGCTGGACGGGCGGGATCGACAGCGGGGTGGAAATTCGGGAGCCCAAGATGCAACTCCAACTCGGGGTATCGCGCAGCCTGAAGCGCGACATGACAGGCTCATTCTACATCGGCAAGCCGGGCTATCCCGAGGCGGGCCAGGCAAAGTCCGCCATCCAGCTCCTGCATCCCGAGGGGCAGTGGAACACCTTCCGGCTCGAGGCGCGGGGGCCGACCTTCACCGTCTGGATCAACGGGCAGCCGGCGTCACGATACACCGACGAAAAGTTTTCTGGGGCGGCTCCGCTTGGCCTGCAGATCCACGGCGGGCTGAAGATGAAGGTGGAGTATCGGAATATCCGCGCCGCCACGCTGTGAGCGGTTGTTGGTTTGGCGCTTGGGATTTGGGCATCCGAATGGTGTTTGGCATGTTGTCGCGCGGAGGTAAGCTCACCACATGAACACTCCCCTCATCGCCCAGAAGTCCCCGTATGCGGTCAACGTTGAGGCTGGCAAGAGCTACGCCTGGTGTGCTTGCGGCGGCAGCAAGAGTCAGCCCTTCTGCGACGGTTCGCACAAGGGAACCGGATTTGCACCCAAGATGTTCAAGTCGGACAAAAACGAGACGGTCTACTTCTGCGGTTGCAAGAACTCGAAGGCGGGCGCCACCTGCGACGGCACCCACAAGACGCTGTGAGGGGCAGGAGGGCGGCTGACGACTGGCTGCTGGCTTCCTACGTCAGCCGAAACCCCAGCCCTTCCAACTCGTTCAAATGGAACGGGGCGCTGGCAAGGACCTCCTGAAGTTTGGCCAGGGCCTCGGGTAATTTGGGCGTGCTGAACACTGAGGCGCCGTCGTCGGAGTCGTGCACATGCACCACCCACGAGCCGGTCACCTCGTCGCCGACGTGAAACACCGAACCGTGCAGGTAATTGCCCGGCAGACCGGGGTGGGGGCCGGTCCCTGGCACCAGAAAAAGCGTGTGCATCGGATCATGGACCGTGGCCGCACCCTGCTTGGCGCGGTGGTGGACCGCCTTGCCGATCACCGTCAGACGCTGTTTCTCCGCCCGGGCGCGCTGGTCGATGGGCAGGGACTGCACGTAGCGGTCGTAGATGCTGGCATTGGTCTCCAGCGTGTCGTCGGAGATCTCACCCGCGATGAAGGCGTCAAGGTTATCAGCGTGGAAAAAGGGGAGCTGGGTGAGCGAACGCGCCGTGACATGTCCGCTCTTGTGGTCGGCGTTGGCATAGACCTGCTGCGCGGCGTAAAGCCGGCGAAGAGCGTCCTGATAGGCGGGGGTGGAGGGTACGGCGCCAATCGGACTCTGCTCGATCTTATCCAGTACGGCATGGTCAAACTCGGCGTTGGGGTCGGTGGACATGAAAGCTAGGAGCTAGGAGCAGGGGGCAAGGAGCAAGACTTTCCGGTCAGTAATCGGTCCGCAGGCTTAGCGGGGACGCTGCATCGAGTCCGGCGCCTCGCCGGCGCGCAGAGAAATGGCGGCACCTTCGCGCCCGAGTTCGAGGCACTCAAATAAGTTGCGGACGCACTGGCCCAGGCGGTCATGTCCGAGTCCGTCGAGTTCGACCCGGTCCACGAATTGCCGGCCCAGTTCGGCCGCCTCTTGCCGGACACGGGCGGCAACCTGGACCGAAGGGTTTTCCTCACTCTCAAAATACGGATCCAGCAGTCCTGCCAGTTTTGTGGCCGTCTGCCCCGCGGCGGTGCGGTCCTGGCCGTCGCCTTGCAGGATCGCCAGCAGCCGCCGGGCAATGCGGCCGGCATGGGGGAGGTTTAATGGGACGTCGAAGTAGGGGCTGTTCTCCATGGATCCGGAGACTCAATCCCGGCGGATAATCGAATCAACGATGAAAGCTCGGTCCGGGCTGGGCGCGCCGCAGCCCGCAGGGCATAGGCGGGTAAGGCCCCATAGGCGTAGGGGCGAAGGCCTGTTACTCTGCACCCATGAATATGCTTCTCCTCATCATTGTCCTGCTTCTCCTGTTCGGCGGCGGCGGCTTTTATATCGGCGGTCCGGTATATGGTGGCAGCGGGCTGGGCCTGATCCTTTTGATCTGTCTCATCGTCTGGCTGTTCGGCGGCTTTGGCGGCGGCAAAAAGTAACCGATCCGGCAATTTAACCCCGGAACGCCGATGGTCCGAGACCAGGCGTGGCGGCGGTCAACCCTCTCCCATGAAGCAAACCCACCATAACGATCCCATTCAGCACACTGCCATCAGTGCGATCCATGAAGCCGTCGCCACGAAGGCTTACGAGCAATGGATTCGTGAAGGGAAGCCGGAAAACCAAGCAGACGCCATCTGGTTGGCGGCGGAACAGGAGCTGTTGACCGGACGGAGATCCATCCGGCCCAGTTCGCTGCCTCTGCCGGTCTCGTTTTAACGCCGGACCAACCAACCAAGGCATGTCCCCTCTCTCCAGTGATTATTTTCAAGAAATTCAGCATTCCCAATCTGGCTGGTTTCGCAGCCGGTGTAGGCTTGAGTCTGCTTATGCTGGTCCTGCTGATGGGATGCGCGAATTCGCCTCGTTGGAGCGACTCGTCCAGGCGCCCGACCAGTGCACAGATTCAAGCCGTGCTTGGACGCCTGGACAATTACGTCTATTTTCCTGGCTATGAGATCTACTACAACACCGGCAAGGACCGTTACGTCTGTTGGAGCGACGGGGCTTGGGTGACGCGAAATGACCCGCCGGGGGATATCGCGGTGGATGTACTGCTGGCCTCGCCTTCGGTGGCGATGAATTTTGACGACGCGCCGGCACGGCATCACGATGGGGTGATCCGCCTGTATCCCAGGAACTGGGCACGGGGGGAAGCGACCCTGGCCTCGGTGCAGTAAGACAGCATTTCACCGGACATGAAGAAGCAACCGGTCGTCATCACGGGAAAAATCAACCTCCAACGTTTCGACTCCGGCTATTGCGGCCGGCGGGACAAGGCGGAAACCAAGGC
>JANMTJ010000157.1:0-1739 GCA_031390295.1 Oleiharenicola sp. | reverse complement strand
TTCATGGCCACCGTGCTGCCCACGGAGACGCCGCAGTTTGCCTTCGCCGACGACAAGGAATTCAACAACCGGCTCAAGGCGCGGCAGGTGCTACCCGGTAGCGTGGTCGCGGGCGGGCAAAACTTTGGCTGCGGCTCCTCGCGCGAACAAGCCGTATCCTGCCTGAAAGGACATGAACTCACCATCGTCGCCCGCGGGTTCGCCCGCATCTTCCTGCAGAACGCCATCAACCTCGGGCTCAATGTCGTGACCTGTCCCGACCTCGTTGCCGCCAGTGGCGATGACTTGGTGGTGACGGACACGGAGGTGGTTAACCGGACCAGCGGGCAAATATTTCCTGTGGTTCCGCTGCCCCAATCCCGGCGGGACATCATCGCCGCCGGCGGATTGATCGCCTTCACGCGTCAGCGTCTGATCGCCCACCCGGTCTAGGCCTATTTTCCGCGCGGGCTCGCGCCGGCTGGCGTCACGATCGTCGGGTTCTGGTAAAGTGTGCCGGGTGACGCACCCTGCACCGTCTGCTTCTTCAGCGATCCGCCGGGGCTGACGAGATTGGCCGTCACGAAGATGAGCAGATTACGTTTCTGCGAGCTCTCGCCCTCGCTGCGGAAAAGCCGCCCGACCATCGGCAGGCTGCCGAGCAGCGGCACCTTGTCGTTCACCTTCTTCACATCCTCGCGCGTCAGGCCGCCCATGACGAGCGTGGCCCCGTCCCAAATCGTCACTTTGGTTGTCACTTCGCGCACGGCAAAGATCGGCTGGTAGAATCCCGGCGGCACGGTGACCGTCGTGCCGCCCGAGATGGCGACGCTCGGCCCGCCGTATTCCACAAAGCCCTCGAATTCGGTGACCTTCGGGTTCAAGTCGAGGCTGATGCTGTAGTCGTCCTCCTCGACCGTTGGCGTGACCTTGAGTTCTACGCCGACGTTGCGCGTGGTGAATTCCTGCGGCGTACCCGACGTGATCGAAACGCCGGCCGAACCCCCGCCGGAGATGCTGCCCGTGCCCACCTGGCTTTGGATCTGGCCGTAACTCTGCGGATAGCGCAGTTCCTGCGCGACGGTGATGGTCGCCAGGTTGCCGGAAAGCACGGTGAGTTTCGGTGCGCTGAGCAGCTCGGTGCCGCTCTTCTGCGAGAGCGCGCGCACAATGGCGTTCACATCAAACTCGCCAATGATGCCTGTGATATTGGCCAGCGGTGCGGCCGAGGAGGCCAGCAGGACACCACCGGGTATGGACGGGGCGGCGGCGGGCAGGTTCAATCCGCCCGCGGGTTGCCCCTCGCCGGAAATGGAGATTTGCTGCGAGGAGGTGGCGTTCTTGAAAGCCTCGGCCAGGGTCCGGGTGATGCCGTTGCCTGTCGTATATTCGGCATTCGCGCCGCTTAACTGCGTGGCCTTGGTGGCCAGGCTCCATTGCACGCCAAGTTCCTCGAGCGCACCTTGCTGCACTTCCATGAACTTGGCCTCTATCTCCACCTGTCGCACGTCGTTATAGCGGGTCAGGATGTTGCGGATGCGCTCAAGGTTGCGCGGAGTCTGGGTGGCGATGAGTTGCGAGCCGTCGAACGCCAGCGTGCTGCCCGGCACGGTTTCGAAGCTTACGCCCGCCAGTTGCAGGAAGCTCCGGACGGCCTGTCCTTCACTATCGACATTCGTGGAAGGGACGGTCGGGCCGTTGTTCTGCGTCGCCGCCTTGCCGGTCATGCGCAAGACCGTCGAACGCGATACGGGAAAAAA
>JANMTJ010000085.1:0-11442 GCA_031390295.1 Oleiharenicola sp. | reverse complement strand
CGACTACGGCACGCAGATTGTCGCCGGCGTCACGCCCGGCAAGGGCGGCCAGTTCTTCGAGCATGGCTCCCACCGGGTGCCCATCTTCAATACGGTGCGCGACGCCGTTGCCGCCACCGGCGCCACCGCCTCGGCCGTGTTCGTCCCCCCGCCCTTCGCGGCCGACGCCATTCTGGAGGGCGTGGACGCCGGTCTCGACCTGTGCGTCGCCATCACCGAGGGCATCCCGATCAAGGACATGATCCGCGCCAAGCGCGCCATGCTCGGCAGCAAGACCCGCCTCATCGGGCCCAACTGCCCCGGCATCGTCACCCCGGGTGCGGGCAAGGACTCATCCGGCGGCTGCCGCATCGGCATCGCCCCCGGCTACATCCACAAGCAAGGCCACGTCGGCGTCGTCTCGCGCTCCGGCACCCTCACCTACGAGGCCGTCTTCCAGCTCACCTCGATGGGCCTCGGCCAGAACACCTCGGTCGGCATCGGTGGCGACCCCGTCAACGGCACGTCGCACCTCGATGTGATCAAGATGTTCAACGACGACCCCGAGACCTGGGGCATCATCATGATCGGAGAGATCGGCGGCAACGCCGAGGCCGAGGCCGCCCGCTGGGTGAAGGCCAACTGCAAGAAGCCGGTTGCGGGCTTCATTGCGGGTGCCACCGCTCCGGCCGGACGCCGCATGGGCCACGCCGGCGCGGTCGTGGGTGGTGCCGAGGATACGGCCGCCGCCAAGATCGCCGTCTTCAAGGAATGCGGCATCGAGAACGCCGTCACGCCCTCCGACATGGCCGACGCCCTCGTCCGCGCCGCCCAGGCCCGCGGCGCGAAGCTGGCCTGAACCGGCGGGTCGTGCCCCTGTCCGCCGTAGCCTTGGCGAAGGCTGGAATGACCCGACAAGAAATTTGCCCCGTTGCCAAACGCACACCCCTGCTCTTGGTTGTCCTGCATCGGCCAGGTCGTAAAACGCAGTGAGGCCGAATAACACTGATCGGCAAAGATAAGAGTCATGCTTAGGGCCACCTGCCTTCGCCCCTTGGGCTACTGCAAGGCATGAAGGGCTAGCCGAAACTGCCCACGCGACGCCCTTGCTTATCGGCGCATCCTGAATAGCTAGTCCGGCATGCCCCGCTACCCCCGCCTGGCCCTGCTCGCCGCAATCGCGCTGCTCCCGGTTCTCGGGTTCGGCCACTCCACCGGGGAGGCCATCAAGGAGATGGCGGACGCGGCCAACGCCTGGTCCGCCTCGCTGACCGCCGGCCAGCACAAGGACGCGGTCTTCGCCTTCACCGACAAGGAGCGCGAGAACTGGCACTACATCCCCCGCGCCCGGCAGGGCATTCCCTTCAAGGCCATGACCGACCCCCAGCGCAAGCTGGCCCGCACCCTCCTGGAATCCGGCCTCAGCCCGCACGGCATTGCCCAGACCGACATGGTGATCGCCCTCGAGCGCGTGCTGTTTGAGATCGAGCAGGCCGGGCATCGCGACGAAGCCCTGTATTATTTCTCGATCTTCGGCACCCCGGGCCCCGCCGGCACCTGGGGCTGGCGCGTGGAAGGCCACCACCTGTCGCTCAACTTCACCATCGTGGACGGCCGGCGCATCGTTGCCACGCCCAACTTCGTCGGCGCGAATCCCGCCGAGGTCCGGATCGCCGGACCACAGCTGGCCCGCCGGAGCCTCGCCGCCGAGGAAGATCTCGGCCGCGCCCTGCTGCTCTCGTTGGACGATGCGCAACGGACCAAGGCCATCGTGGCCGCCGCCGCCCCTGCCGACATCCTCACCCGCAACGACAACATCGCCAAACCGCAGGAACCCGCCGGCCTGGGCTATGCCGAGATGAACGCCGCCCAGCAGTCGCAACTCAAGGCCTTGGTCGCCGTCTATGCCAATCGGCTCCGGCAGGAGGTGGCCGAGGTTGAATTGCAGAAAATCGCCGACTCCGGCTGGGACCGGCTGAGTTTCGCGTGGGCCGGCAGCCTGAAGCCCAACCAAGGGCACTACTACCGCATCCAAAACCCCGACTTCATCATCGAATACGACAACACCCAGAACAACGCGAACCACGTCCATACCGCCTGGCGGGTGTTCAAGGGTGATTTCGGCCGCGACCTGCTCCAAGCCCACTATCAGGAAGCACACGCCGCCAAAAGCGGGCAGAAATAACCAACGGGCATTCGCCTGATGAACAGGCTTTTAATAAGTGGTTAAGGCTCCGCCGAAAAAAACTTAAAAAAGTTCTGGACTCAAGAGCTGGGGTTAGCACTTTGGGCGATGCATCAGGAAAGGATCGGCTGGAAACAGTCGGTTCTGCCAACCGGGTCTAGGAGTGATCACGGTGGTTTCGAGTGACGCAAGTCACCCGGATGTGAGAGGGGTCAAACCCTCTAACAAAAAACTCCTCCAAAAAAGCGAAAAAGCCGCCTGATGTCCTCAGGCGGCTTTTCGTTTTCCGGAAAAACCCTGATGCGCGAACGATTAACTAACCATCAACCGCTCACGCATCATGTCCAACATCATCACCCTCGCCTCGCTTCGCATCAGCGAATCGAACCCCAACCACCACCTCTGGAATAACAACGGAACGTGGTTCCTGCACTACACGGTCTACCCGACCGCCTACACCAAGGAGCGCATCCGCCGCTCCCTCGGCACCAAGGAAGTCCGGATCGCCCGGGAACGCCGCGACAACTTCTTCAGCCTGCTGGCCAAGCAGAACCCGATCGGCCTTCCGGTCGCGGAGCAGACCACGGCGTTTGCCTGAACGTCCGGACCGCAGGAGCTATCCCCGGGGCACGCCAGCCAGCGTGCCCTTTTTTATTTCTGGTAGGGCGGGATCGCTGGGCCCGCCGTCTATTATCCACGTTGGCGGCGCACCCGGCGGTCGCGCCCTACCACCCTCACGGTATCCGCAGCTGCATGCCGATGCGCAGTGCGCTGGAACCCTGCAGGACATCGCGGTTGGCCTGGAAAATCTCCTGCCAGCGGTTCGCTGTCCCGTAATAGCGCATGCTTATGCGCGAAAGCGAGTCGCCCTCGGCCACGGTGTGGTAGCGCACCTCCGCCGTCGAAACCACCGGGATCGCCACCGGCCGGACCGGAGCCAGGCCACCCGAGGCGATGGTTGCCGCCGGTGTGCCCAGCCGGGCGGCCGAGGCGATCTGGTCCAGCGTGCCTTGGGCCTGGTTGAGTCGGGCGGCCAGGGCACTGTTCTCCGTCCGGAGCTGGGTGATGATCGCCGCCCGGTCGCGGTCTTGCGCGGCAAAATTCTCGGTCAGGCGGGCTTGGGCGTTACGCCCGGCCTCCACTTCCCGCCGCAACTGGCCCAGCTGGGACGTCACCGCATCGACATTCTGCTGCCCGCTGCGCTCGGCGTCGGCTTTCTGTTGCTCCGCGGCGCGCGCGGTCTGGGTCAGGCGGGTGATGTCGGCCCGGTAGGATTCCACCAGCCGCCGCATGTCCTCCTGCTGCTGCTCCAGTTTGGAGTTCTCCTGCGTGAGTTCGGCGACGGATGTGTTGTGGAATTCGGTGGCTTTTTCCGCCTCGGACGCCCGGCCCTGCAGCGCCACCAGGTCTGCCTGCGCCTTTTCGGAAGCTTGCTGGCTGGCGGCCAGCTGCTGCGTCAGGTCGGCGTTGTTCTTCTGCAGTTCCTCTTGATCGCGCTGCAACTGGACCAGCTGTCCGCCCACGGCTTCAAGCCGCTCCTGGAGGGCCGCCTTGTCGTCGGCCAGACCCGGCAGGGTGGTCGCCACCTTGCGCGCATCAATGAGCTGGGACTGCAGGCTTTCGCGCTCGCCCGTGAGACTGCGCAGGTCCGCCGCCTGCTGCTGGCCCGCCCGCCGCGATTCCTCGTTGGCCGCGGTCAGCTCGCGCACCCGGCCTTGCAGCTGGGCGATGTCATCCCGGGTCGCCGCCGTGTCGCTGTCCTGCGCCGAGAGCAGGGCCCGGTTCGCATCCGTGAGTGATTTGTTCGTTTCGCGGAGACGCTGCATCTGCGCGGCCAGCGTGGAAACCTCGCGGGCCGAATTGGCGCGCTCTTCCTCCACCTGCGCATCCAGTTGCTTGATCCGGGCATTCAGCGTGCTGATTTCCATCTGGTAGGCGTCGGGGCTGGCGGCGCTGACCGCCTGCGATTGGGCGGCGAGCGCCGCGGCGGTGGACTTCTGCGCGCTGTCCAGGTCCTTCTCCAGTTTCTCATTCGCGACCGTTAGTTCGGCCACGGTGGCGTTCAATTTCTCGACCGTCCGGTTGGCCTCCTCGAGGTCAGCCTGTGACTTCCGGTTGTCATCCCCGCCGCGCGTGCGGACGGTGAGGGCGTCGGCCAGCTGCTTTTCGAGTTCGGCGACCTGGGCCTGCGCCTGTTCGAGGTCACGCCGGCTGCTGCTCAGTGCGGCCGACAATTGGTCGGTGTCGCGGCTGAGTTGCTCGCCTTTCATGCGCAGGCTCGTGGCCGCGGCTGCCTCGTGCCGGAGCCGGGCGTTCTCTTCGCGGAGGGAAGCCAGCTCGGTCAGATCACGCCGGGCAAGGGCGAGTTCGTCGCGCAGCGCGCTGGCATCCGTCGATCCCTGCGCCGCCGCGGCCAGGGTTTTCTCCAGCTGCTCGTTGGCGGCGGTAAGATCAGCCACGGTGACGGTGCTCTGCTCCACCACTTGGTTGGCTATCTCCAGCTGCTGCGCTCCGTCAGCCACCTGCTGCCTGGCCTGGCCCAGGTCACGTTCCAGTCCGGCAATCCTCGCCCGGGCCTGGGCCTGCTCAACCCGCAACGGAGCCAGATTGATCTCCTTGTCCGGTCGTGCCTCCAGTTGCTTCTGCAACCCGTCGTTGGTCCGGGTCAGTTCCTCCACCGTAAGGCTCAACTGCCCCACCCGTCGGCCCGCGGTTGTGAGTTCGGCCTGCAACCGGTCATTTTCCTCGCCGCTCCGCGCACCCGTGGTTTTAGCCGCCGCCTGCTCCTTCTCCAATTCAGCCAGCCGTTGTCTGAGGTTGTCGGCCTCGGTGGTGTCGACAGACCGGCTGGCGACCTCCTTCAATTGTTCGTCGGCCCGGGCGAGTCTTGCCTGCAGGTCCTTGTTTTCACCCGTCAGCCTGGCGACGATTTCCGTCTGCCCGGCCAGTGACTGCCCGCGCTCCTCCAGTTGCTGTTCCGTCCGCAGCGCCTTCGCCCGCCAGTCGGCCACGGTCGTTTCCAACAGGGCCACGCTGGCGGTCTTCTCGTTGAGGGTCTTCTCCAGCGATCCGGACCATTTTTCCAATTCCGTCTTTTCGCCCTGCAGGGTCCTGAGCTGCTGCTGCAACTGTTCGGCGGTCTGCCGGGCCTGGGCCAGCTGGGGGGCGAAGGATTCGCCGGCGATCGGTTTGGTCGCCCTTTCCAATTCGGCGACACGGGTCGTGAGCCGGCGGTTGTCGGCCTCCAGCCGCTGAACCTGCTCCGCGGCCTGCCGGGCTTCAGCGGTCAGTTGCGCCACCTGCTCGGCCCCGCTATCGGCGGGACCGGGCGAGGCCGCAATGGCTGGCTGGCTGCGCAGATTGCGCAATTGCTGGTTGAGGGACAGCAACTCACGCGTCGAGCGTTTCACCTCATCGTTCAGACGGGCGTTGTCGCGCTGCAGGTTGCCAATGATGCCGGATTTGTCGCCTTCCATTACGGGATACTTGCCGGCGTCCGCCGCGGGCACAGCCGGGCGGGCGGCGGCCAGGCTGGCCTTCTCCTGCTGCAAACGCTGATTCGCCTCGGTGAGCTGCGCCTGGGACTGTTCCAATTGTTTGAGCGAAGCGGTGGCCTGACCCAATTTCGCCGTGAGGGCGGCAATCTCAGTTTGATACCGTGACACGTCAACGGCCGGGGCCGCCGGGCCCGTTCCCGCCGCCTTGGCCTGCTGCAATTCCTGCTGCAGATCCTTGACTTGGGCCGTCATGATCACGGTCTGGCGATCCGCCGCCTCCTTCTCCGTGTTCAGGGCCTCAACCTGGCCGGCCAACCGGCGGCTTTGCTCCCTGAGTTGAGCGATCAGCTTGGTCGAGTCATTGTCCGGAGCCGCGGTTGCGGACTGGACTGCTGCCGGATTGACCGCCATCCCGGCGCCCAGGAGCCGGTTGGCGGCCGCCACCTGCTCCGGCGTCAGCTTCTGGACCAGCGCATCGCGCGCTACAGGGCTTGATCCGTTCTTAACCGCCCGGCTCAGCCAGACCAAGGCCTGCACCGGATCACGTGCCACGCCTTCCTTTCCCTCGGACAGGATGAGTCCGTAATTGACCTGCGCGGGCGCGAAGCCCTGTTCAGCGGCGGCCCGGTAGAGGGCGGCAGCCGCGGTCGCATTCTTGGTCAGGCCCCGACCGTCCTCGAACAGGATGCCAAGATTGTATTGGGCGCGGGGATAGCCCTGATCGGCGGCCTGTTTATACCAGCGGGCCGCCTGGGCATCATCTTTCTTCACGCCCTGGCCGGCTTCATAGGCCAGGCCGAGATTAAACTGCGCCTCGGACAGACCGTTGTCGGCCGCCTGCTTGTACCAGAGATTGGCTTCGAAATAATCCTGCCCGATGCCGCGACCAGTCGAGTACATGTTGCCGGTGTTGAACTGTGCCGGCACATAACCCTGCTCGGCGGCCTTGAGATAAAATTTGAAGGCCTGGCGCTCGTCGACCGCCCCGCCCCGACCCAGCTCGTAGGCGAGGCCGAGATTGAACTGGGCGGGGGCATATCCCTTTTCACCCGCCTGCCGATACCACTTCAACGCCTCCACGAAGTCAGCCTGAAGTCCGTACAGCCCGTTGGTGTGGGCATTGCCCAGCGCATTCAGGGCCTCCAGGTCGCCCTGGGCCGCGCGGGTGCGAATGCCTTCCAGCTCAGCCGTTGACTGCGACCAGCCCGGGCTCGCCAGCAACAACAGGCTGGTGAGAAGCAAACCTGCTCTGGCAGAGCTAATAAGCCGGATAAACGGGGCAAGGTTGCGCACGTCTAACTTAAGGATAAAACCCTACACGGGAGCAAGGCTGCATCGGTCATCCCGTGGATGATTTTCTTGTCGGGCGGACAAAATGTGGCGAGCGCGCCGGATAATCTGACCTGACCGCTGACCACGAAGTAATAGGGACACAAGCGGAGGCGTCCTGCTTCCGCTGAGGCTGCAGCCGGCAGTCCTGCCTCAGTTTGCTTGTACAGCGGGTGCGTCACCCGCTTCGGTTTCCGGTATTCCTGCAGGATGTGCAGGTTGGCGGGTGCCAACCGCAAGGCTTGCTCCACGCCCGCCTGCCACTCCTCGCGGGAACAATCGCTGCCCAGCACCACGCTGCGCGCACCCCAGGCGGTTTCGTGGAAACCGGAAATCTTGATGATCAGGTCGCGCTCCTTCTGCGAAGCCGCCGCCAGATCGCGCCAGTCATTGAGCATCCGTCCGCCGACCTGCGGGCCATCCAACACCGCGCCAGGCGGCAGCGGCGCGGGATCCATGATCCAGGACTGCGGGATCAGCCGCTGCAGCAGCTTCAACGTGCGACCGCCCAGCGTCTCGGCCCAGAATTCCGCCAGCAGGTGATGATGAAACAACGCCAGCGCCAGTTTTTCCTCCTGGAAATGGCGCATCGGGGACGCGATCGCCACGGCGCCGCTCTGCCATGCCTCGAGGATTTCGCGTCCGACCCGCACGTTGGCCCAGTCAAACAGCTCGAAGAACCGGTAGATGATATCGATCTTCTCCGGTGTGCCCTCGACGTCGAAGAAGAGTTCACCCCCCAGCGGGAAAACATCCTCGGGCCGCATGCAAAAAACCCGGCGGCCCGCCCGTTGCAACTGCTCGGCCAGCCATTGCATCTCGGGACGGTAGGTCGAGGCTTCGTCACTGACCAGGATCGCGATGAGCGGATTCCGTGTCTCCGGGCGCAATGCGGCCAGCGACGCATGGAAGTTTTCCACCATCGCGCTGTCGCCCCCCAGCACCGGCCGGTCCGGGTCGCCGGAGTAGAGCCGGTTGAGAAACCCGGTCAGGCCGATGCCGCCCGGCACCGAATCCAGTTCCGTCAGGGCAAAGCCTTCCTCGGTGAGCAACAGGTCGGGCCGCAGCACAACCGGGAACGCGCCGCGGTTCTTGGGCTCACGCGCGTGGGCGATGAGCTCCGCCGGCTTGCCGCGGTCGAGGTAGTCGGCGACCCAGGGCGCCAGCAGCGATTTGTTGCGCAGCAGGTTCTTCCCCGCGACCGACCGCAGGTAAAGGGTCTCGAGCGCCTGATGGAATTCGAGGCAGGCCGCGCCGATCTGCTCCAGTTCCTTCACCTGTTCCTGCGTCAACGGCCACGCCTGGGGCGACAGTTGCCAGGTCTTGTCCTCAAACAGCGACTGGTCGGCAAAGGCCGTGCGCAGGGATTCGTGGGTGAGGTCGGGCATGGAAAAATCGTTCTCGTTCTCTTACTCGTTCTCCTTCTCGAAAGCAAACGGACGGGAGCATGAGTAAGGGAACGAGAAACGAGAATGATTATCAGTCGTCCATCTGGATGTCCTTGTTGCGATGTCGCGGGCAGCCGGCCCGCAGCCAGCCGTAGATGAAGCGGTCGAGATCGCCGTCGAGCACCGCCTGCGAGTCGCTGGTGCTCACCCCGGTGCGGAGATCCTTCACCATCTGGTAGGGCTGGAGCACGTAGCTCCGGATCTGGGCGCCGAAGCCGATCTCGCCCTTCTCGCCGTAGAACTTGTCCATCTCGGCGCGCTGCTCATCCTGGCGCCTTTCGTAGATGCGGGCCTTGAGCACCTGCATGGCGGAGGCCTTGTTCTTGATCTGGGAGCGTTCGTTTTGGCACACGACCACGATGCCGGTGGGCGCGTGCGTCAGGCGCACGGCGGAGTCGGTCGTATTGACGCCCTGGCCGCCCTTGCCGGAGGAACGGTAGACGTCCACACGGATGTCCTCCTCCTTCAGCTCCACGTCGATGTCCTCGGTGATCTCCGCCACCACGTCGACGGCGCAGAAGGAAGTGTGGCGGCGCTTGTTCGAGTCGAAGGGGCTGATGCGGACGAGGCGGTGGACGCCGCGCTCGGCCTTGGCGTAACCGTAGGCGTTTTCGCCCTTGATCAGGATGGTGGCCTTGGAAATGCCGGCCGTGTCGCCGGGCTGCACATCCATCAACTCGACCGTGTAGCCCTTGCGCTCGCACCAGCGCGAATACATGCGGAACAGGATGTCCGCCCAGTCGTTCGACTCGGTGCCACCGGCGCCGGCCTGGATGCTGAAGATGGCGTTGTTGCGGTCGAACTGGCCGGTGAGGAAGGAGGCGATCTCGAGCTTGTCGAGTTCGTCCACCATGGCGGGCACGGAAACGTTGAGCTCCTTGGCGTATTCCTCCTGTTCGGCCGGGGTCGACGCCTCGATGAGCTCGACCATCACGGCCGCGTCATCGAGCCGCTTGTTGAAGGCCACGAGGCTGCCGATGGTCTTCTTCAGGCCGTTGAGCTTGGCGATGTGCTTCTGGGCCTTGTCCGGGCTGTTCCAGAACTCCGGGGCGCCCATCTGGGCCTCCATCGCCTCTATCTCGCGCTGCTTTTGCTCGACGTCAAAGAAACCTCCATAAGTAGCCGGCACGCTTCTTTATGTTCTCGATGTGGGAAAAGGTTTCGGGAGCAATCATGGACACGCCCCACCCTTGGCAGCACGGCCGGCGCCGCAAGCGGAAAACCGGGGCCATGCTGGGAGGACGCGTTATCCTCAACGCGCCGCGGCGGATTAAGGATAATCCGCCCTACCCCAACCCGAATCAGATGAAGGCGTTGGCGAACCACTTCTGGTAGTAGGCTCCGAGTACCGGGACCGGCTTCTGCTGGCCGCTCGCGGCCGCGATCAGGCCCATCACCCAGAGGACGAGGAACCCGATCCAAGCCGCCATGACGGTGAGCCAGCCGATGATCGGGATGAACATCAGCACGATGCCGCCAATGCTCAGGGCGATGGCGGTGACAATCATGCCCAGGCACTGGCGCAGGTGATAGCCCCCCAAGGCGGTCTTCTTGTTGCTGTGCAGGACCAAGGCGACGATGAAGCCGATAATGGTCAGGTAACTGAGGATGGCGACAGTGCGGTCCTCGGTGGCAGGTGGTGGGGTTTCGGGCGTAGTAGACATGACTGGGTGGGGTTGTGTGCGTGGGGGAATATCTGGCCAACGAAGCCAGCATGGAGGCGCAATCCGGCCGCGTCAACGTTCCGGACCATGTCCGGTCTCAGGTCCGAAGCTTCCCCGCTGCCAACTCGGCCAGGTATGATGCGTAGGTTTTTTCGACCCCTTTGCGCAGTCCGACGCAGGCCTTCCAGCCCAAGGCCGAGAGTCGCGAAACATCCATGAGCTTGCGCGGCGTGCCGTCCGGCTTGGATGCGTCCCAAGTGATGCGGCCTGTGAAGCCCGTGACCTGTGCCACCAGCTCGGTGAGTTCCTTGATGCTCACATCCGTGCCCGTGCCGATGTTGATCAGGTCCGGTGGGTTTTGCTGCCGGAGCAGGAACGCACAGGCATCGGCCAGTTCGTCCACGTGGAGGAATTCCCGCTTGGGTGATCCGCTGCCCCAGGCCACCACCTCGGCGTGCCCGGCGGCCTTGGCCTCATGAAACCGGCGGATGAGGGCTGGCAGCACGTGCGAGTTCTGCGCGTGGTAGTTGTCGCCCGGGCCGTACAGGTTGGTCGGCATGGCGGAGTGATACAGCACGCCATATTGCTGGCGGTAAAACTGGGCGAGCTTGAGCCCGGCAATCTTGGCAATCGCGTAGGCTTCGTTGGTCGGCTCCAGCGGCCCGGTCATCAGGCAGCTCTCGGCCATCGGCTGCGGCGCCAGCTTGGGATAGATGCATGAACTGCCGAGGAACAACACGCGCTTCACCCCGGCGCGATAGGCGCCGTGGATGCAATTGGTCGCAATGAGCAGATTATCGTAGATGAACTCCGCCGGATAGGTGCTGTTGGCATGGATGCCGCCCACCCGGGCGGCACCGATGATGGCGACATCCGGTTTCTCGGTGGCGAAAAACCTCTCCACGTCAGCCTGGACGGTCAGGTCCAGTTCCCGGCGGGTGCGCAACAGCAGGCTCACGTCAAGCACGACACCCGGTACGAGCGCCCCGCCGAAGTGGACCTGCTGATTGGCAACCCCGCCAAGGCCAAGAAGCAGCTCGGCTGGCAGCCCAAGGTGCACTTCAAGGATCTGGTGAAGCTCATGGTGGAGCACGACCTGGTGCTGGCCAAGCGCGAGGCGCAGATTGCCCGGCTGCCTGCGCCAACCCAATCGCCGTTGGCATGAAACTCTTTGTCGCCGGACACAAGGGGATGGTCGGTGCGGCGCTCGTGCGGCGTTTCCAAGCCGAGCCGGGCGTGAGCCTGCTGTTGCGCACCCGCCGGGAGCTCGACCTGACCATCCAGGCCGACGTGGAGCGGTTATTCGCCACTGAGAAGCCGGATGTCGCCATCATCGGTGC
>JANMTJ010000081.1:0-1964 GCA_031390295.1 Oleiharenicola sp. | reverse complement strand
GAGGGCCTGCGGAAATACTGGGACGAGTTTTCCCCGCCCCACCATAAGGATGGCGACGGTCCGCTCTACAACGGTCAGGACGCCCGCACCTACAACCGCAACCAGGACACGCACGCCATCGAGAACGTCGTCCGCTGGCATGACTTCTGGCGCGAGCGCCCCGGCACCGGCACCCGCGTCAACGCCGGCGGCCTGAACATCATCTTCTCTGACACCAACACGCACCACCGCGGCACCGAGAACTACCGCCGCAGCGGCGAGATGGACGCCATGCGCATCCCGAAGGACGGCTACTTCGCCCACCAGGCGATGTGGGACGGCTGGGTGGACGTGGAGCAACCGCGCGCCCATATCATCGGCCACTGGAACTACGCCCCCGGCGTGAAGAAGGACATCCACGTCGTTTCCAGCGCGGAATCCGTCGAGCTGTTCCTCAACGGCAAATCGATCGGCCGGGGTGAACAGCGCCAGCGTTTTCTCTTCACCGTCAAGGACGTCACGTGGGAACCCGGCACGCTCCTGGCCGTCGGCTACGACGCCGCGGGGGCGAAGGTGTGCGAGGCCTCGCACGTCACCGCCGGCAAACCGCTCACCCTCCGTCTGAGCGCCCGATATGGTCCCGCGGGACCCCAAGCCGACGGCGCTGATCTCATGTTGGTGGAGGTGGTGGTGGAGGACGGAGCGGACCGACGCTGTCCGACGGCGCTGAACCTGATCGACTTCGAGCTGACCGGGCCCGCCGAATGGCGCGGCGGTATCGCGCAGGGCCCCGACAACTTCATCCTTGCCCGCTCGCTGCCCGTCGAGGGTGGCGTCAACCGCGCCCTGGTCCGCCTCGGCACCACCCCCGGCGTGGTCGGGATCAAGGCCAAGTCGGCCGGCCTCCTGCCCGTGGAACTGAACATCCAAACCCAGGCCGCCGGGACCACCGACGGCTGGTCCCGGGTGTTTCCCGCCGACGCGCTGCCCGGTGAACTCACCCGCGGCCCGACGCCCGCCACCCCGTCGTTCAAGGTGTCACGCGTTGCGGTCCCCGTCGCCCGGGCCACCGCCACCGACGGCGGCGATCCCGCCCGCGCCTTTGACGACAACGAGACCACCGCCTGGTCCGGCAAACAACCCATCAACTTCGACCTCACCCGCCCGGCCCGCCTGACCGAGATCACGATGAAGACCGCCGGCTTCCGCGCCCGCAGCTACCCGATCCGCATCTCGGTGGACGGGATTGAGGTCTTTCGCGGCGCGACCCCGCGCAGTCTCGGGTATGTCACCCTCCCGCTCAAGCTCGCCGATGGTCGCCGCGTGGCCATCGAGGTGCTCGGCGGCAGTGAGGCGCGTGACGCCTTCGCCGGGATGCGCGAGCTCGAGGACCAGCGCAATGCCACCACCGACGAGCAGAACGTTGGTGCCGGCGAGCTGGGTCTCCTCGAGATTGAATTCTACGAGTCCGTCCCGCCCTGACCCCGCACCCGCAGAGGGCAAGATTCTCCATCCTTCTGCCCACTATCTCCATCGGACACGGGTGGAAACATTGTCCAGATTCATCATCATGATGCCTGCCCCCGGTCCGCCTGTGCGGGCCAAATTCCCTGCATGAAAACCGGACCCGCGCTATTGCGACACGTTGCCCCCGTCCTCCTGTCCGTTCTGTCGCCCGCCGCCCTGCCCGCGCAGCGTCCCGAGGACCAGCCGCTCCCGCCGCCGGCGTATCTCCGCCAGTCTGCAGGCCCGGACGCGAAATTCATCTGCATTCTATCATGAAACTCCCCCACGTTCTCTGTCTGTTCTGGCTAACCGCCGGCCTGGTGGCCGCCGAACCCCTTGTGCTCCGCTACGACCTTCCGGCCGCGCGCTGGACCGAGGCCCTGCCCGTCGGCAACGGACGGCTCGGCGCCATGGTTTTCGGCGGCATCGGCACCGAACAGCTCCAGCTCAACGAAACCTCGCTCTGGTCCGGCGCGCCC
>JANMTJ010000047.1:0-19880 GCA_031390295.1 Oleiharenicola sp. | reverse complement strand
GCGGTGCTGCGATTCGACACCTTCGTCACGCGGGACAACTACGCCATCATCATGCAGCAGACCGCGGTGATCGGCGTGGCCGCCCTCGGCATGACGCTCGTGATCATCGCCGGCGGCATTGATCTCTCGGTTGGTTCCATCATCGCGCTCGGCACGGTGGTCATTGCGCTCCTGCTGCAGCGGGGCGTGTCACCCCTGCTCGCCGCGCTCGGCGGAATCGGGGCCTCGGGCCTGTGCGGGGCGTTCTCCGGCCTGTTGATCACGCGGCTGCGGTTGCTGCCCTTCGTGGTAACCCTCGGCATGATGGGGGCGTTGCGCGGAGCGGCCAAGGGTCTGGCCGGCGAGCAGCCGATCTACCCTGACGAGACCTGGCTCAACGGCTTGATGCAGCTTGGCCGCCACGGCGGGCTGCCGTCGGGCGTGTGGCTAATGCTGGTGCTGGCGGTCATTGTCGGCCTGGCGTTGCGCTACACCCGCTTCGGCCGCCATGTGTTTGCCGTCGGCTCCAATGAGCTCACCGCCCGCCTGTGCGGCGTGCCGGTCGAGCAGGTGAAGCTGTGGGTCTATGTGCTCGGCGGGGCGTTCGCCGGGGTCGGCGCTGTGCTCCAGTTCGCCTACCTCACCGGCGGCGATCCCACGACGGCCGCGGGCCTCGAATTGAACATCATCGCCGCCGTCGTCATCGGCGGCGCCAGCCTGGCCGGCGGGCAGGGCACGATCATCGGCACGCTGGTCGGTGCGCTCATCATGAGCGTGGTGGCCAACGGCTGTACCAAGCTCGGTCTGTCGAACTGGGTGCAGGAGATCGTGACCGGCGGCATCATCATCGCCGCCGTGCTGCTGGACTACCTGCGGCGGCGCAGCGCGACCAGAAGCACGGGCTGAGGGAAGGGGCCCTTGCACACTTGCCAAAGGGACCGGGGTACCTTCATAGGAGCAACATGCGCATACTCCTGATCGAGGATGAGAGCCAGCTCGCCCGGCACCTGACCGGCGTGCTGACGCGCAACAACCACCATGTGAGTGCGCAGGCCGACGGGAGGGCGGGCCTGGAGGAGGCGCTCAGGACGCAGCCCGACCTGGTGGTGCTGGACATCGGGTTGCCGGGTCTGAACGGCTGGGAGGTGCTGGCCCGCCTGCACGAAAAAGGGAACACCTCGCGCGTGCTGGTGCTGACCGCCCGCGGCGACGTGGAAGACCGCGTGAAAGGCCTGAAGGCGGGGGCGGACGACTACCTGACCAAGCCGTTCTCGATGGAAGAATTTGTCGCCCGGGTGGAGGCGCTGGGCCGGCGCGGCCTGGCTCCGACGGCGGCGGACCGGCTGACGGTCGACGACCTGCAGATGGAGGTGCGCCGGCGGAAGGTCCGGCGGGCGGGCCGGGAGATCGCACTTTCCCCCCGGGAGTTCGAGCTGCTGCAGGTGATGATGCAGGAGCCCGGCCGGGTTTTTTCCCGCACCGAATTGTGCGAGCGGGTCTGGCAGCGGGATTACGAATATGACACCCGCACCGTGGAGATCTTCATCGGCCGGCTGCGCAAGAAGATTGATTCCGGGGCGCGAACACCCTTAGTGCACACCGTGCGGTCGGTCGGCTACAGCATCCGGCCACCCACCTGATACCCCATGAGAAGCACCGACCACTGGCTGACACTGATTGCGGCGGGATGGATGGCACTGGCCGTGGGCGCGTTGGCCGCGACGATCGAGGGGCGCGTGGCCCTGCCGAAAGCCAACGCCACCACCGTGGTGAACCGGCGCTACGAGATCGTATCCCGCGGCGGGGTGGTTTCGACCAATCCGCCGGTGGCGGTGGTGTATCTCGAGGGTGATTTCCCACCCGCCCCGGCAACACCGGCGGTGCGGGTCGAGCAGAAGGACCTCATGTTCGTCCCGCAGCTGCTGGTGGTGCAGACGGGCACGAAGGTGGAGTTCCCGAACCTCGACGACACCTTCCACAACATCTTTTCGTATTCGCCGGCGAAGCGGTTCGACCTGGGCCGGTACCGGATGGACGAGAAGCCGGTGCCGGCCGTGATGTTTGACACGCCCGGGGTGGTGGTCCTGCGCTGCGAGATCCACGAGCACATGCGGGGGGTCATCCTGGTGCTGGCCACGCCGCACTTCACCATCTCGGACACGGAAGGGAACTATCGCCTGAGCGGCCTGCCGGCGGGAACTTACCGGCTAAAAACCTGGCTCGACAGCCGGACCACCCTTGAGCGGACCGTGGAACTCGGGGAAAACACCCTCCTGCGGCTGGACCTGCCGTGAGACTGCCCTTTGCAACGGGACTCACGGCGGAGGCCGCCCGATTCCAATGGCGCCTGCTGGGAGTGCTGGTGCTCGTGGTGCTGGTCCCCGTCGCGGCCGTGGTGCTGGTGGCCCGGTACAACATCACCCGCGAGGAGGAACACCGGCGCGAGACGGAATTTCAGGTGAGTCTCGCCCTCCTGCGCAGCGTCCAGTCGAGCCGGCACGCGGCATTGGTGGAGCGCTGCAAATTCCTGGCCACCAAGTCGCGCATCCAGGCGGCCTTGGAGGACAACGCGGAGGACCTCCTCTACCTGAGCGCACGGGACGAGCTGCGCGATCTGCTGGCGCAGGTGCGCGAACCTGCGGCGAAAGCTGGCGAGTCCCGGCGCACCGCCCGGTTTTACCGGTTTCTCGACGCGAAAGGCCGGCTTCTCGCGCCCGGGCAGGGGGCGGCGGCGGGGGAACTGGCGCCCGCCGAGGAGGACAAACTTTCCCTGGCCGCGCTGCCCGACCGGCCCCAGCTCGGTTATCTCGTCCTGCGCCCGCCAGAGCGCGAGGCAGAGCTGTTCGAACTGATTGTGATTCCCATCTTTTCCACCGAGAGCGGCCGGAAACTCGCGGCACTGGTGCTGGGGTTCGAGCCCCTGCGGCTGGTGGGAGTCCCCGGGCAGAGCGCCATGGCCAACGGCATCTGGCTGGACGGCCGGGCCCATATGGCGGCAAGCGGGCGGGGTTCCTCACCGGAATTCGGCCGCAACCTGGCGGCCGCACTGGCAGCGGGCGGGCCGGGGGAGGGACGGCATTATTTCAACGCCGACCAGGAGTCCTGGCTGGTTTTCTCGCAACGGCTGGATGCCGGCGGCGTGTATGCCCCCGCGTACGAGGTCTGCGCCTTTCCGCTCGGGCCGATGTTGCGGCGCCAGCGGGCCCTGACCTGGCAGATCATCGGGGCCGGGACTGGCGTGATGCTGCTCGGGCTGGGACTGAGTTATTTCCTGTCGTTCCGGCTATCAGCGCCGGTGGAGCGGCTGGCGCATGACTCGGAGGTGCAGCGGATGCGGCGCGCCGAGGCAGAAGCCGCCCTGGAAACCACCAGCGCCGAGCTCGACCGGACGGCGCGTTTTTCCGCCAACGCCTCGCATCAACTCAAGACCCCGGTGGCGGTGATGCGGGCCGGCTTGGAGACGTTGCAGGCCAAGGGCACGTTGGGCGAGGCCGACAGCCATGAGCTGGAGACGCTGATCCACCAGACCTACCGGATCTCCAGCGTGATCGAGGACCTGCTGCTGCTTTCCCGCATGGACGCCGGCCGGCTGAGGTTGGATTTCACCGCGGTCAGCCTGAGCGACCTGATCGCCGCCGCGCTCGACGACCTGAGTACGCAGGCCGGGGACCAGGAGCTGAAGGTGGAGCAGAACTGCCCGCCGGACCTCCACGTCGCCGGGGAAAAACGCTACACGGCGCTCATTATGCAAAACCTGCTGGAGAACGCGCGGAAATACAACCGGCCGGGCGGGAGCATCCGGATCACGGCACGCGAGACCGCCGGCGGTGTCAGCCTTACCATCGGCAACACGGCCCTGCGGCCGATCCCGACGGAGGTCCGGGCACACATCTTCGAGCGGTTTCATCGCGGCGCCCAAGGCGAAAACGTCCCCGGCTACGGCCTGGGCCTGAACCTGGCGCGCGAACTGGCCCGCCTCCACGGCGGGGACCTGCAATTGGTCCGCTCCGACGAGGGCTGGACGGAATTTGCCGTGAACTTTCGTTCCGCCCCCCGTTCGGAAGGAGTGCCCGCATGAAGACCCGGGCCATCATCATGGGCGTGGCAATCGGGACGGCCTTGGCTACGGCCAGCCCGGCGCAGGAGATGCTCGAGCGGCTGTCCGACCGGCTCAGTTGCAGCATGGCGGGTGGCCGGGTGCAGGTGAAACTGGGCGGTTCGCTCGAATTGGAGGGGTATGCCATCTCCGATCCGGTCGCGGACCTGGTTTCCGGCGACAAGGACGTTTTTTTCAACCCGCGGTTCACCCTCTATCTCGACGCCCAACTCGGGGCGCGCGGGTATGCCTTTGCGCAGGGCCGGATCGACCGGGGCTTTGATGTCTATTATCCGGAGAAGAAAACCGAGGCGCGCCTCGATGAATACGCGCTGCGGTGGGAACTGTCGGAGCCCGGGACCGGCCGGTTGCTCCTGCAGGCGGGCCGGTTTGCCACGGTCGTGGGCAACTGGACGCCGCGGCACGGGGCGTGGGACAATCCGTTCGTCACCACCCCTCTGCCCTACGGCAACCTCACCGGGGTGTGGGATGTGGCCCCGGTGCCCACGGTCGACGTGCTGCTGGCGTGGGCCCATGTGAGCCCCGTCGGTTCCGCCCAGGCCGTGCTCGGCAACAAACAATTACGGATCCCGGTGATCTGGGGGTCGGCCTACGCCCAGGGCCTGGCGGTGGCCGGCAAGTGGGGCCGGCTGGAATATGCCGGGGAGGTGAAGGCGGTGGGTCTGTCCTCGCGGCCCGAGCGCTGGGACGAGGGATTTTCCGGCACGGAGCGTCCGACCGTGAGCGCGCGGGTGGGCTGGCGCCCCGATCCCTCGTGGAACCTGGGGTTCTCCGCCAGCAGCGGCGAATATCTGGACCGGTCCGAGCATGCCCAGATCCCCGCCGGATTCGACCGGCATGATTACCGGCAGGTCGTGCTGGCCCACGATATCAGCTATGCCTGGCACCATTTCGAATTCTGGGGCGAGGTCTATGCGGCCCGCTTCAAGATCCCTCGGATCACGGACGTGGACACGGTGGCGTATTATCTGGAGGCGAAATACCGGTTCACGCCACAATTTTCGGGTGCGATCCGGTGGAACCAGCAATGGTTTGACGACGTGACCAACCGGGCCGGGCAGACGCTGGGCGCGGGGCGGCAAACCTGGCGCATCGATGTGGCCCCGACCTACCGGATGACGACCCAGATGCAGCTGAAGCTGCAGTACAGCCTCCAGCATGACCGTCCGGCCCGGGAACGATTCATCCAATCGCTGGCGGCGCAACTGACGATTCGTTTCTGAATGGACGCCCCGCCCGGCGCGGGAAAAGTAACAGCTCGGTTACGGTTTTGTTATTTTGGATCGGCCGGTTCGGGTCTATCAGTCGGGCAGTCCTCCATTCCGCCGTCCCGGCCACTGCCCGTCCGGTGGTTTGCGGGGGCCATTAGTTGCCAGGCCTTTCCCGGAACTAGCAGAGGCAGGCCGTGGTAGCTTTTGAGTGTGCCATCGCGCCCCCGGTTGCCTTGATAGGTTGGGCAGCCGGGGGCGTTGCCACACCTTCGTATGGCGGCGAGTTTCTTCGTCGCGCTGCTCGACTATTTCCGCCGCCGGAACGCCGCGGCGGCCACTTAGGCCGGGCCGGCCCCGGCCCGAGAGAATTTGGCTCGCCCCCACGCCCGCGGGACGCACATTTCGCCTTGGTCTGGGCCTATAGCTCAATGGTTAGAGCAGGGGACTCATAATCCCTTGGTTCTCGGTTCGAATCCGAGTGGGCCCACCATCCTACGCCAATGGACAACGACGGTGGAGGATGCCATCCAAGGTTGTAGCGACAGCCGGCCGCGATCCATGTCAGCGATTGAGGCTACGGATGGCTGGCCATCCTACATCGGACACGCCTCACTTCTCTTTCATCTGGTAAACACCATCCCAGTCGGGGGGCGGTGGCTGGCGGGAATATTCGCCGACCAGGTCGAGATAGATGAGTGACGGGTTGCCGGTGATTCCCGGATCGCGGCCCGGAACATTGGGCTCGAGGGCGGCGCTGCGGGCAAAGCACTCGCGGGCCGCGGCCCAGTCCCGGGCATGGTAGCGCTCCAGTCCCCGGGCAAAGTGAGCCAGACATTCGCGGGTCCCGGCCGGAAGGGATTCCTTCAAGCCCACGATTTCATGGATGGGCACGGGCTGGGTGCGGCCCTGGACCACGATCCGGCCGAGCGGACGGAACACGACGCGGTCGCCGCCGTGCTGTTCGCACGCCTGCCGGGTCGCCTCGCTGCACATCGTGTAGACGCCCCAGTGCTTCGCGCCCGACTCCATCCGCGCCGCGAGGTTCACGTCGTCGCCCATCATCGTATAGTTGAAACGCATGCGGCTGCCCATGTTGCCGACGACACAGCGGCCGGTGTTGAGGCCGATGCGCGACTGCATCACGCCCACGACCGGCGGCCACTTCCCGCCCTCGGCCTGCCATTTGGACCGCAGCCCGCCGAGCTTGAGTTGCACCCGCAGCGCCGCGAGGCAGGCCCGGCTGGCGTGGTCAGGGAAGGGGACCGGTGCGCCGAACATCACGACGATCGCATCGCCGGCGTATTGGTTCAGGGTGCCGCCTTCCTCCTGGATGATCTCGGTGCACGCCGTGAAGTATTCGTTCATCAATTCCACCAGGCGGGTGGGCGGCAGCGCCTCGGAAAAACCGGAGAAACCCTGGATATCGCTGAAATAGGCCGTGATCTCCTCCTCGTGGCCGCCCAGTTGCGGAGGCTGGCCGGACTTGATCAGGCGCTCGATCAGCTGGGGCGAAACATAGGTGCCAAACAGGCCTTTCATTTCCTGCCGGGCCCGCTGCTCCACCCGGATGCGGCGGGCAATGATGATGAATTGCAAGGCGGTGAAACCCAGCACCGGGCCCACCGCGGGCAGCCACCAGCTGCCATAGGTCCACCCCCAGAGGGAGATCGCCGCGTAAGCCGCCGCGACCAGCACCGTCCCGCCGCACAGGATGATCACAGAGCGATGGGCGAGTGCCGCGATGCCGGCATAGGAGAGCAGCAGGATCAGGCCCCATGCCAGCCAGTCGGGGGCGCGGGTGGCATAATCACCGGCCAGCAGGTTGTTCAGGAGATTAGCGTGCACCAACACCAGCGGGCTGAGCGAACCCAGCGGGGTCGGACCGGCATCGGCTTTGGCGGTCACGGTCTGCCCGACCATGACGATTTTTCCTGTTAGGTCGGGGGGCTTGGGGGCGCCGGATCTTTGCTCCACCCGGTAATCATTAATCTTCAGCAGCAACTCGGCATAGGTGTAGGTGGGGAAATCGGTATGGCCTTCCGACTGGTCATAGCGGTAGTTCAGCAGGAACCAGCCGTGGCGATCGATGGGGATGCGCCAGGTCCGGTCCGGGGTGGGGAGGTAGACGGCATCGCCCAGCTTCACTTGCACCCGCTCGGGCGGCACCGACAGATACGCCATCAGGGATTGCAGCGCGAGCGCCGGATAATGTTTCGCGCCGAGCCGGACGATGAGCGGAATTTTCCGGATGATACCATCCGCGCCCCGGGGCGCATCGGCGGCGCCCCACCAGCAGGCCGCCCGAAGTTCGGGATAGGGCAGCAGGGCATAATCCTCGCCCAGAATATTCCGTTGATCACCCTCGATGTTGGCCAGGGGCTGAGTGGGGTCGGTCGCGCCGGGCGCATGTTCCATGAGTGCGCGGCTGGTCGATGCCGCCATCACCACCTTGGTGCCGGATTGGATGGCCGCGCGGGTGTCGCGCGCCATCGCGCGGTCACCCTCGCCGGCGTTTCTGGCGTCGAGGATAACGTCCCAGGTGACGACGGCGGCTTTTTCCAGTGAGAGATAGTGGTTGAGTTTGCCGTGCAAAGCTCGGTCCACCGGCCAGGGTCCCATCGCGGCTTCGGTGCCATCCTCGAACAGGGCGATGGCGATGCGTGGGTCGGGTGGAGGTTGGAAAGCCACCCGATACCGGGTGCGCCAGTCGAGGGTGCGCACCTCGGCCAGCTGCAGCGTTTCGGTGCGCGACAGCCACAGAGCCAGGCCGTAACAGAGCAGGGGAATCCACCAGGTTTTCCGGAGTGTGTTGCCCGCGGTCTGCGCCATGGTTGCGCATCCTGTCGCGCGGCCGGGGGACTACCAAGATATTTCCGCGTCCGGACCGGCAGAACAGTCTAGACCATTGGGCCGATCTGTTTAGAACCATGGCATGCACCCCAACCCCGGCAGAGTGTGGCCATGCGTGCTGATTGCGCTGGCCGCGTGCATGAGCCGCCTGACCGCGGCGACGGTCCAACCGGATCAACCCGTCACGGTGATCGCGGTACAGGTGCGGGGCTCGGTGGTGGTGCAGCACGGCGAGGCGCTCGAAACCGATAAAGTGGTGGATGGCACCCAGCTGGGCAAAGCCGACATCATCACCACGGCCGCGCAGTCGAGCGTGATGCTCGTGATTCCCAACGGCACCGTGGTCGCGCTGAAGGAAAAGAGCCGGCTCAAGATTTCCGTGGCGCTGCAGTCGGCGTTGCAGGGGGAAGAACCGGTCGTCGCCACCGCTGCCGGGGCCGAGCCGGCGGAGCCGGGGGTTTCCTCGACGAGCTTTGAGCTGTCTTTTGGCGAGATGCTGACGCGCGTGCGCAAACTCAACCCGAGCTCGACCTTCGAGGTCCAGACCCCGGTCAGCGTGGCGGCGGTGCGAGGCACGGTGTTCGAGATTTCCTACCAGCCCGGGGCAAAGGGTGACGCGCAATACCAACTCAGCACCGCCAGCGGCTTGGTGCAGGTCAAACCCCACACCGGCCAGATGGTCGCAGTGTCAGCCAACCAGCAAATGAACCTGCGCGCAGAGATCGGGAAAAACGGGGTCAAGATCAAGCAGGTGAAATCCGGCAAGCTGGACCGCCGGAAAGGCGAGAGGATTCAAAAGGAGGGCTTGGACAATGAGCGCAACGCCGGGGAACTGATCCGGCGGGTGCAACCGGCCGGACCCAACCCCCAAGCCGCCCCGGCTGCGGGGACTCCCGGGGCGAATGCCCAGGGCACCGCTACGAACAAAGCCAATCCTGCCGCCGTGCAGCCCGGAAACCGGGATAACTCCGCCGGCCAGGCGGGGATGACACCGCCGCCCGCCAACGCGCCAAAGCCACCTGCCGCCAATGCACCGAAGCCGCCCACCGTCACGCCACCGGCCGGCCGGGCCGGGCCGCCACAGGTGACCAAACCCACGGTACCCGCGGCCAAGCCAAAAGTGCCGGCGCGCCCGCCGGCGATCAAGCGTCCACCCCGTCCGCCGGGGACATGACCAGCGCGGGGCGGGAAGCCTCGTTCAGAAGCTGTAGCTCAGGCTGAAGCCCAGGCCGTGGTCGGCGGTGGCATCCGAGGTGCCCCTCACGTAGTACGCCTGACCCGACCATCTTTCGTCGAACACCTGGCCGACGGCCAAGGTGTAATTGGCCGCGGCGCTGCCGCTGGCGGAATTTTTCTGCGCCAAATCAACCAGCAGCGAGAGCGAGGTCTGCTCCGCGCAGGCCCAGCTGAGTCCGACCGTGCCATAAAGGTAATCGCGCAGGTCGGCGCCGGCCGGGTTGCCGAGCCAGCGGTAGCCCAGCGTCGCGAAGGGCGTGAACGCGCCGGCGGTGTACATGCAATCCACATGGGTCGCAAAGTCGTTCTCACCCGTGCCCAGGGATTTCGCCACGCTCGCGGTGCCGAACTTCACCTCCGCCCCGGCGGACCACGACCACGGCTGGTCCGCGGGTGGCGCAAAATTCCGTTTCACCCCCAGGGTGATGTCGCCCAGCCCCCGGCTGGTGGTTTTCAGCAGCACAAGCCGCCCGGCGAGCCGGCCGATACCCGGTATCACATCGCCCGGGCCGTCGATGCGCATGTACGGCAGGCTCAGTTCCCACGTGGTCTGGCCGGACGTGCAGGCCAGGGACAGGGGGATGGTGATGATTTCGGTGGAAAGAGGCAGGCCGTAATTGCCCTTCGAGTAATCATAACCGGTGTTCAGAGTGAAATCCGTGGCGGACAGCGACGCAGTGAGCAGGAGGACACAGGCCAGGATTCGGGCGGGGCGGGGGCAAGCCTTCACCGGGGCATAGAGGCAAAACCGCCGGCCGGTCGCAAGCTCAACCCTGACCGGGGGGCGGGGCGATGGTCTCGCCGGCGACGTATTCAGCCTCGACGAGAATCTTCCGGCGCGGGGCCTTGGGGTGCTGGATGCGGTTGACCAGCCGCGTGACGGCGGCGGAACCGATCTGCTCATGTGGCACGCGCATGGAGGTCATGCGCTTTTGTCCGATGGCGGGATCGAGGCCGTCAAAGCCCGTGATCGAGCAATCCTCCGGCACGCGCAGGCCGCGGGCGGGGAGATCCAGCGCGAGCTGGTAGGCCTGGTGGTCGGCGGCGCACACCCAGGCGGTGACGTGGTCCTCGCGGACCTTGCGGGCGACGGCATCGGCCACCGCCGTGGGGGAGAGGGGCGGGGTGTTCTTGTCCACGTTGAGGATCCACTCGTGGCGGAACTCCAGGCCCTGGCCGTAAAGCGCCTCGACGTAGCCGCTGAAACGGCGCGCGACCCAGTGTCCGCCGACGGGGTAGTACCAGGAAAGAAAGCCGATCCGGCGGTGACCGGCCTCGGCGAGACGCTCGACGAGCGCGACCATGGCCGAGGCATCATCCGTGTCGATGATGTCGATGCCGGGCTGGCTGTAGCTCTCGAGCACCGCCACCGAGCACAGGCGCTTGGAGATGAGCTCGACGGCCTTCTCGGCAAACGGGTAGATCAAAATGGTGCCGCGCCAGTCGCCGGCGCGCATGTTGCGAAACACCGACTGGCGGCCGGACTCGGGATGAAAATCGGCGGGAGCCTGGTAGCAGACATCGATCGTCACGTGCTCGATCTCCGCACGCTCGCGAATACCCTTCAGGATGTAGGGGAAGGTCGCCATGACCACGTTGCCCGCCGGCACGCCGATCAGCACGCCGATGGTGAGGGAACGGGAGCCCTTGCCGCGGCGACCCAGGCGACCGGGGGTGGGCTGATAGCCCAGCTCCTCCGCCAGCTCCTGCACCCGCTGCCGGGTTTCCGGGCTGATGGCGGGATGATTTGCCAGGCTGCGCGACACCGTCGCGCGCGAGAGTTTCAGGCGCGAGGCGAGAAGCTCTTGATTCACGGAGGGCATGGGGAGGGGGCGTCGGAGGGATTGGGCCGGTTGCGTTTCAACCGCCAAATCATCTAGTGAAAAAACACAAAATAGCTCCCAAAAGTTATGCAACAAAATACACAATATGTTTTAGAAATAGTGTCATTAAATCCAGCAAACTTTGTTTAATATATAAATATCAGCTATATACTAACATTTCATAGGCCAAATATTCCATGCAACTAAGTATGCACATGAAAATTGACATGCGTGCACCCAATTCCCTCTCTTTTCTCCAGTGTCCGAAACCATTCGGAGACAACCCTCACAACCTACCCCTGGAAGTCAGAGTGCGCGCTCGTTGCCCCAACAACCGCCCTGCGCCTTTCTGCCGACTGCGGGCCCCAACAAACCGACACCCCATGAACCTCAAGAAACATTCCGCTCT
Source organism: Oleiharenicola sp. (assembly GCA_031390295.1). Lineage (GTDB taxonomy): Bacteria > Verrucomicrobiota > Verrucomicrobiia > Opitutales > Opitutaceae > Lacunisphaera. Next base: position 8,255 of record JANMTJ010000047.1, on the reverse strand, counting down.
GGCGGGATTTGTGATCTGCGCGGCCGCGCTCGCCTGGCCGCTCGCCGCCCGTGCGCAGCAAACCGCCGCCCCGGCGACCCAGAAAGAGGAAGAAGAGACGGTCGTCCTCTCGCCCTTCCAAGTCACGACCGACAAGGACAACGGCTACGGCGCGACGAACTCGATTTCCGGTTCGCGCGTGAACACGCCGATCAAGGACATTCCCCTTCCGATCCTGGTCATCACCGACCAGTTCATCACCGACATCGGCGCCACCACCCTGCGCGATTCGCTCGCATACGTGTCGGGCATCAGCATCCAGACACAGAACGACCTGGAGAACCGGGGCGGCACCTTCGGGAGCGCCTACGGTCCCGGCGGCGTCAACAACCCGGAAGGCGTCACCTCGAACATCAACGGCGTCCAGATGAAGATCCGCGGCTTCATCACCAACAACGTGCTGCGCGATGGTTACTATCGCGGCAGCCCCAGCGACTCGATCAACATCGAGCGCATCGAGGTCGTGCAGGGCCCCAACGCCCTGCTCTACGGCACCGGCAACTTCGGCGGGGTGGTCAACTACCTCACCAAGAAGCCGCAGGACAAGGAGCGCGCCTGGGCCAGCGTGTCGTACGGCACGGACAGCTTCAAGCGCGCCACGATTGACAGCACCGGCCCGATCTCTTCGACGTTTGCCTACCGGGTCGTGGGCGCCTGGGAGGACACCGAGACCAACATCGACCACCAGTCGATGAAGCACTGGTACATCTCGCCCTCGCTCTCCTGGCGCCCGACGCGCAAGACCGAGATCCTGGCCCAATATGAATACAACGACGCCGAGCAGAACGGCTTCGGTTTTCGCGCGCTGCGCGCCGCCCAGGGCACCGGCGCCACCCCGATCAACAACGACCAGCTCGAGGCCACCGGCTTCTACTGGCCCCCGGGTGCCGACAAGCGCACCCACAACCTCGGCGGCCCCGACACCTACAACCGCAACCAGCAGGACAACTTCGAGCTGACCGGCACGCAGCAGCTCCTCGACGAGTCCGACTGGGCCCCGCGCATGGACTTCCTGATCGGCTACAACCGCTCGACCTTCAACACGCAGACCCGCGACGCCAACGGCGGCATCCAGCAGGTCTCGATCGGCAACCCGGGCTACAACCTGGCTCAGACCATCACCCTCACCTCGATCGACAACGGCCTCGGCGGCACCACGCCGTCCAACGGCAACCTCCAGTACGGGACCTTCAACAACGAGGTCACGCGCTTCGCGTGGAACCGCAACGACGCCGAGACGACCCGCTCGCAGGTGCGCGCCGAGCTGACCGCCCGGAAGTCGCTCTTTGAGGGCAAGTGGTACCAGCTCGAGGACCAGGTCCTGGCCGGCTACACCGAGATCACCAACGAGATCAGCTCGCGCAACTGGCAGACCGCGCCCGGCCTCTACAGCTTCAAGGGCCCGCTCGACCTTACGCCCATCCGGTTCGCCACGCAGGGCGACGGCAGCCCGGCGCCCGGGATGTACCAGAACAACCGGGACAACATCAACAAGGGCTGGGACCGCGCCTACTACCTCAACAACTACCTGAAGTTCGGCAAGGTGGGGGATCTCTCGGACCGCCTCATCCTCATGACCGGCATCCGCAAGGACAAGGCGAACAACTGGTCCACCAACACGCAGGTCACGATCGCCGGGGTGGGGACGACCACCACCAACCGGGCGCTGCAGTCGGAGGTCACCTCCAAGCAATACGGCGCGATGCTCCGGCTCACGAAGTCGCTCTCCGTCTACGCCCTCAAGGCCGACGGCTTCCAGCCGAACTTCGGCGGCCTGCATGAGGCCATGAGCGGGTCGCCCGTGGGCGCAGACACCGCGAAGAGCAAGGAATTCGGTTTCAAGTTCGACTTCATGGATGGCAAGATCTCCGGCACCATCAGCCGCTACAAGATCACGAAGAACGCCTGGATCGCCAGCGGCTTCTCCACGCCGGCACCGCTCGGCAACCCCCGGTTCGACCCGACCAAGCCGATCATCTATGGTTTGGGTGATGCCAACGGGACGGGGTTCCAGCCCTTCCCGGGCTTTGTCTCCAACGGCCAGACCTACACGCCGAACGCGGCGGCGCAGGCGGCCTGGAGCGCGGCGGTCGCGGCCGGCGCCGTCACGCTTAAGTCGCCGATCAACGGCCAGCAATTCAGCCCGGGCAGCATCTACCTGAACGCCAGCACGCCCCAAGGCGCGGCATGGATGGACGCCTTCTTCGCGGCGGCGGCTCCCGGCTGGGCCGGCTGGCCGTATCAGGGCAACTCGGACAACGATCCCGGCGTGAACAACGCCACCCTCGACGATGCCGCCTTCCAGAACGGCCCGCAACAGGCCGCGATCCCCGCGATCTCGCAGGCCGAAGGCTGGGACGGCTCGATCCTGTTCACGCCCACCAAGCAGCTGCAGGTCGTGCTCACCGCCTCGATCGGCAGCGAGGTCACGCTCATCGACAAGGGCAAGTGGATCGAGTATCCGTACCCGCAGGACCGCTGGGCCACGTGGTATTTCCCGAACGGCGGTTTCGGCCTCAAGGGCCAGACGCTCACCGCGGCGTACACGGATCCCACCGACACCTCGACGCGCACGAACACCGGCACCTTCCCGGGCGACGACACGCCGCGCAACCGCTTCTCGGTCTTCGCCAACTACAAGTTCGAGGGCTCGCTCAAGGGTTGGGTGGTCGGCGGGGGCGGCGACTGGCAGTCCAAACGCGCCTACTTCTCGGGCGTGACGCACGGCTCCAACCAGGTGCAGACCGACAGCACCGGCAAGGTCATCGTGCTCTATACACCCAAGCAGTGGGTGGTGAACGCCTTCGTCCGCAAGGAATGGAAGAAAGACCGGTACAATCATTCCGTGCAGTTCAACATCGACAACTTCCTCAACGATGAAGACCTGTACGGCACGATCTACGCCCCGGGGCTCTCGGCCCGCGTGATCTACGCAATCGGCTTCTGATCCACACTGCACCCGCACGGGGAAACCCGGCCACCATGTTTGCTTAGGGGATCCAACAGCGCGCACCGGTATTTGGTCCGGTGCGCGCTTCCCGGCCCCGTCTTTGCCCTTCCGTCGGGTGCGCTCGGGCCGCATCGTTCGTTCCCACCGCGGCATTCCGCCGCGTCGTGCAACCCCCCACTGTCGTGATCACTCCCCCCAGCACCCGGCTGTCCTTCAAAGAGAAATTCGCCTACGGCCTCGGCGACACCGCCTCGAATTTCTACTTCCAGGCGTTCAACCTGTTCCTGGCCTATTATTATACGGACATCTTCGGCCTGCCGTCGGCGGCCGTGGGCACGCTGTTGTTCATTGTGCCGATCGCGGTGGCCGCCCTCAACCCGGTCGTCGGCCTGCTCGCGGACCGGACGAACACCCGCTGGGGCAAGTTCCGACCCTGGATCCTCTGGGGCGCGTTGCCCTACGGGGTGCTCGGCTATGTCATGTTCGCCAATCCCAACCTGGGGCCCGATGGCAAGCTGCTCTATGCCTATGCCACCTACACCGCGGTCCTCATCGCCTACGTGGCCATCAACACGCCCTATGGCGCCCTGATGGGTGTGATGTCGCCCTCCTCGGAGGATCGCACCTCGCTTTCTTCCTACCGCTTTGCCTGCGCCTTCCTCGGCGCGCTCCTCATCGGCTGGCTCGTGCCGTACCTCAAGGACTTCCTCACTCCCGCCGGCGGCGCCCCGGCGGACGGCTTCCGCAACACCATGGTGATCTTCGCCGTGCTGTCAGTCGGCATGTTCATCTACACCTTCGCCAACACGAAGGAGCGCGTGACCTCCGCTCCGCCGGAGAAAGGCTCGCTCGGTCGCGACCTCGGCGACCTCACCCGCAACGGCCCCTGGCTGGTGTTGTTCTTCGTGGCCTTTCTCAACCTCACGAACACCGGCATGCGTAACGGCGCCGGTATCTACTACTTCAAGTATGTCGTCGGGCAGGAGTCGGCCATCGGCACCTTCAACCTGGTCGGGTTCCTCTGCTTTATCGCCGGCGCGCTCGCCACGAAGCTGTTCACGGCCCGCTGGGCGCGCCGGTCGCTGATGATCTGGCTCACGATCATCAACGCCCTCGGCATCGGGGCCTGTTACTTCGTCGATCCGCAGAACCTGCCGCTGCTGTACGCGCTCAACATCATCGCGAGCTTCGCCGCCGGCCCGACTCCCGCGATTGTCTGGTCCATGTACGCCGACACGGCCGATTTCGGCGACTGGAAATTCGGCCACCGCGCCACCGGGCTGATTTTCTCCGCGACGGTCTTCGTCCAGAAAGTCGGCCTGGCGATCGGCGCCGCCACGATCGGCTGGCTCCTCAGCTATTACGGCTTCATGGCCAACGCCGCGCAGACCCCCCGCGTGATCCACGGCATCACGCTCCTCTTCAGCCTGCTGCCCGGTGTCTTCGCCCTGCTGGCCGGCGTGGCGATGTTCTTTTACCCGCTCGATGAACCCCAAGTGAAGCAGATGGAGCGCGAGCTCGCCACCCGCAAGGAAACCCCCGCCACCGCCTGATCCCATGAAACGGTACGTCACCGTCATGGCCGCCCACTTTCTCACCATGACTTCCCTCGCTTCCCCCCCGATCTGGCAGGATGAATTTGACCAGCCGGTCGGCACCGGCCCCGATCCCGCCAAGTGGGTTCATGACCTCGGCGACAACGGCTGGGGCAACAAGGAGCTGCAGACCTACACGACCGCGCGGGAGAATTCCTTCGTCACGGCCGATCCCGGGGCCACCGATGGCCGGGCGCTCGTCCTGCGGGCGATCCGCCTGCCCTCGGGCGGCTACACCTCGGCCCGCCTGAAGACGCACGGCAAGTTCGCGACCAGGCACGGCCGCATCGAGGCCCGGCTGAAGCTGCCGCGCGGGCAGGGGATCTGGCCCGCCTTCTGGATGCTGGGGGAAAACATTGACCGGGTGCCCTGGCCCGCCTGCGGTGAGATCGACGTGGTGGAGCTCATCGGCCATCAGCCCGGCACGCTCTACGGCACCTTGCACGGCCCGGGTTACTCGGGCCAGCACGGCCTGACCAAATCCACACAGCTGCCCGGCGGCGCGACGTTCAGCGAGGCCTACCATGTGTTTGCCGTCGACTGGCAGCCCGGTCGCATCGACTGGCTCCTCGACGGGAAAATCTACCATTCGCGCACCCCGGCGGACCTGCCCGCGGGAGCCAAGTGGGTGTTCGACGACACTTCCTGCTTCCTCCTGCTCAATCTGGCCGTCGGCGGCCTGTGGCCGGGCTATCCCGACGCCACGACGCAGCTCCCACAGGAATACCGCATTGATTACGTGCGGGTTTACCGCCTCGAGTGAGGTAAGCCGCGCCAACGCGGGCTCGCCCTTGACGGTCTGGATGCATTAAGGTCCGGGTATGAGGGCATTCATGGCGATTCTGCTCCTTTTCCTCCCCGTGGTGGACGGGTTGGCCGAGACCTTTGGGTTGCGCGACCATGGCCGATTGGAGTTCTTCCCCGTCGGGGAGTGGAAATTCAGCAGCGAGGACGTGGGGGAATTGAAAATCGTGATTGCACCGAAGCGAGCGCGGGACAACGCGGTCGCCTCCCTCGCCGTGGCGGCGGGTGGCCCGGATGAGTATCCAACCGAGGCGAAACTGATGCGCCACCTCACGGAGGTCGCGCAACGGCTGGCGGAGTCCGGTGAATTCGCGGAAAGAAAGGCCACTCTGAAACCGATCTACCATCAGCAGGGTTTCGGTTATTACTTCATCTTCTCCGATGCCAAGTTGGTCGGAAAGCCCTCCGTGCCCGGTGACTTCAAGAAAGTCTGCCTGGGCATGATCCGGTTGGGGCCGAATATCATGGTCCGGGTACAGATTCTCTCCGACGGCGAGGAGACCGAGGCCTTTCAACAACTGCTTGGCATGGTCGAGGGCATGGAACTGCGCGGGCCATGACCCCGCGGACCCTTGTGCTGCGCTAGCCCGTTCCGGCCCTGATTTCCGCCTTCTTCGTCAGCTCGTCCACGACCAGGGCGGTCGTCATATCGCAGCCGACGTTGGTGGCGGTGCGACACATATCGAGAATGCGGTCCGTGCCGAGGATGATGCCGATGCCCTCCGGCGGGATGCCGAAGGTGATGAGCAGGCCGGCAATCAGCGGCAACGAACCGCCGGGGATTCCCGCCACCGCCACGGCGCTGAGCACGGAGAGCAGCAGCAGCGTGACTTGTTGGCCGAGGCTCAGATCAATGCCAAAAACCTGCGCGACGAAGAGCACGACGCAACCTTCGTAGAGGGCCGTGCCGCTCATGTTCATCGTGGTGCCGAGCGGGAGCACGAAGCCGGCGGTGCTGGGCGAAATATGCAGCTTCTCATTCGCGTTCTCGAGGGCGGTCGGGAGGGTGGCGTTGCTGGAGCTGGTTGAGAAGGCCGTCACGAGCACTTCCTTGATCGCGGCAAAATAGGCGCGGGGACTCCACTTGGTCCAGACCTTGAGCCAGAGGGACATCGTGCCGAAAAGGTGCAGCGCCATCACGCCGGCGCAGCCCAGCACGAACACGCCGAGGGCCTTGATGATATCGAGGCCGGATTTCACCACGACACTGTAGATGAGGCAGGGCACGGCATAGGGCGCGAGCCGCAGGGCGAGATGCACGATGCCCGTCATCAGTTCGGTCATCATCTCAAGGGCATCCATCAGGCGCCGGCGCTTTTCCTCGGGGAACGACATGCCGATGACACCGACGAGGATGGCGAAGAGAATTAACGGCAGGACATCGCCGATGCGCGCGGTACTCTGTCCGACGACCGCGGCAAACAGGTTGGCCGGCATGAACATCTCGACAATGATGGCGAGCGACAGCCCGGTCTGCCCGGCGGAAGAGGCGACATGCTTCTGGGCCGCGCCGCCATATTCGGCCATGAGCCGAACCTTGGTGGCGTCGTCGATGAAGCCGCCGGGTTGCAGCGTGTTCATCATCACGAGTCCCAAGGCCACGCCGATCGCCATGTTGAGAAAGAAAAAGAAGAAAGTGCGGCCGGCGAGGGGGCCGAGCTTGTCGGGCCGGCCGAGCTGGACGACGCCCGTGGCCAGTGAGGCAAACACCAGCGGTACAATGACAAAGAACAACAGCCGCAGGAACACCCGGCCGAAAGGGTCAAGCAGGACGGTCGAGACGCCGCGCATGGCCTCGAGCAGCGTGGCGGAGGACTTTATGCCGACGTGGACGAGCAGACCCTGGAGGCTTTCGGGCAGCGGGATATACGGCCCGGTCAGCAAAGTCACGACGCCGAGGATGATGCCGACGGCCAGCCCGCGCAGGATGCGATTGGCGAGTTTGTCGGGGGTGGAGCCGGCCATGCGCGGAAGCTTGGGTGGCGGCCAAACCTTGTGCAACAGGAACTTGGGCAGAAAAAATTTACCGCTGGTTTGCCCACCGGAGCCCGGTAGTGTGTGCACCTCCCGCCCATTCCATGAACGATCTGCTCGGCATCACCCTCGAATCCCTGGTCATCATCGGCCTGGTGGCGGCCAATGGATTTTTCGTGGCGGCCGAGTTCGCGCTGGTCAAGGTGCGGGCCAGCCAGTTGCGCCCCCTGGCGAAGAAGGGCGGCTGGCGGGTGAAACTGGCCCTCAAGGCCATCGGTCAGCTCGATGCGGTGCTGTCGGCCACGCAACTCGGCATCACGCTGGCGAGTCTCGGGCTTGGCTGGGTCGGAGAGCCGTTCGTCGCCCGGCGCCTCGCACCGCTGTTTGCCCAGTGGGACATCACCGACCAGACCGTGGTCCATTCCATCTCGTTCGCGGTGGCCTTCGTGTTGATCACGTTTCTCCACATCGTGTTTGGCGAGCAGGCACCCAAGATGATAGCGATCCAGCACGCGAAGCCCGTCACGCTCTGGGTGGCCGGGCCCATGATGGTGTTTCACTATGTGTTCTATCCCTTTATCTGGCTGCTCAACGCCATGGCCAACCGGGTGATCCGGTGGACGGGTCTGGCCGTGGTCAGCGAGAGCGAGCATGCCTTCAGCGCCGAGGAACTGGAATACGTCTTCAGTCATGCCCGCCATACGCATCCCGGCGACGCCCTCATCAACAAGCTCATGGTGCAGTCCCTGCGGGTCCGCGCGACCACCGCGCTGCAGATCATGCGGCCGCGCGACCAGGTGGTGGCGCTGTGGCTCGACCGGCCGCTGGCCGAGAACCTCCGGATCGCGCAGACCAGCGGCCACAGCCGCTACCCCGTCTGCTCCGGCTCGCTC